>JAOQAA010000356.1 GCA_025963815.1 Capsulimonas sp. | reverse complement strand
GCGCAAAAGTCCACCTTCGTGGGTTGAATGCCATTGATCGATTGTCACGAGGAACGAATATCAGCATTTAGTCCACGAAGGTGGACTTTTGCGCACTTTATAGGCGCGGTTTCAACCGCCGGCGCCTCTTAGGTCTTGTACGCCTGGGATGAGGCTTAAAGTCCCCCTACCCCGCCATCCCCAGCGCGCCCAGCAGATCGGGCGTGTCCACGGATGAGGCGTAGTGCTTGATGTCCGCTTCGAACTGCTGCTTGAAGATGCGCTGCGTGCCCAGTTCGATCAAGTCGATCAGGAAGCCCGGCGGATCGTACGCGACGGTGACGGTGACGGCGGAGCCGCCGCTCTTTTTCTCACGTTTGACTTCGACTGTGAGGACATAAAGGAACTCTTCGCCCAGGCTCTGCCAGCAGATCGTGTTGGCGGCGCACATGGTGCGCTGGGCGGGGAACTCGATGTGACGGCCGGCGATCATGATGATCAGGCGGGCAAGGTCCTCGTGGTCGCCGCGAGCGATGGCGCGGACGTGCGTGAGACGCGAGGGCAGAATGCCGGCGTCGGTCCAGTCCGCGTACACCGCTTCGGGCGTCGCGTCCAGGGTCATCGTATATTCGTGTGTGAATTGCACGGAAATCTATCCTTTAGTCAAAACGGAAAGGCCGCCGAGATAGGGCTGAAGCACCTCTGGGATGCGCACGGAGCCGTCGGCCTCCTGGTAGGTCTCCAGAAGGGCGGCGAGCACTCTCGGCAGCGCGGTGCCGCTGCAGTTGAGCAGGTGCGGGAACTCAGGCTTCGCTCCCGGTTCGCGGCGGAACCGGATACTGCCCTGGCGGCTCTGGAAGTCCTCGCAGTTGGAGCAGGACGACACTTCGAGCCAGCTGTCGACGCCAGGCGCATACGCCTCGACATCGTAACACTTCGTTGCGGCGAAGGAAATATCCCCGCCCGCGAGCAGCTTGATCCGGTACGGCAGGCCGAGCGCGTCCAGCACGTCGGTGGCGTCGGTGAGCAGGCTCTCCATCTCGTCGTAGGACGTCTCGGGCAGCGTGTACTTCACCATCTCGACCTTGTCGAACTGGTGGACGCGCAGCAGTCCCCGGGTGTCCTTGCCCGCAGCGCCGGCCTCGCGGCGCCAGCAAGGCGAATACGCCACATATTTCAGCGGCAGGTCGCGGCCATCTAAAATCTCATCGCGATGAATATTGATCAGCGCGGGTTCAGCAGTCGGCAGCGCAAAGAGATCATCCTCGGCGTCGTGGTACATCTCCGGCGTGAACTTCGCCAGATGGCAGCTTGCCTTCATGCTCTCACGGGACAGAAAAAACGGCGTGGCCCACTCGGTATAGCCATGCTTATCTTGATGAAGATCGAGCATGAACTGGACCAGTCCGCGCTCCAGGCGCGCGCCAATCCCTTTGTACAGCACGAAGCCGCTGCCCGAAAGCTTGGTTCCGCGCGCAAAGTCGATAATCCCCAGATCCGTCGCCAGATCCCAGTGCGCCTTCGGTTCGAAATCGAACTTACGCGGCTCGCCCACGGTCTTGGTAATCTGGAAGTTCTCTTCGTCTCCGGGCGGCGTCGTCTCATGCGGCAGGTTCGGGATCAGAAAGAGCTTGGCGTCCAGGTCTTCTTCCAAAGGCCGTCGGCTCTCCGCCAGCACGGCGATCTGGTCGCCCAATTCGCGAGTGTGCGCCTTCGCCGCTTCGGCTTCCTCGAACTTCTTATCCTTCATCAAGGCGCCAATGCTCTTGCTGGATGAGTTCAAATCCGCCTGAAGCTGCTCGCCTTCTGTCTTGTTGGCGCGCAGCTGCGCGTCGATTTCCAGAACGCCATCCACGGCGGTCGGGTCGGCGTTGCGGGCCAGCAGGCGCGTCTTCACGCCATCGGGATCGGTACGTAAGAGTTTGATATCCAGCATGGCGCTATTGTACCATAGGAGACCGACGTAAGAAAAGCAATATCATACGCAAATTCAGACCAGGTCCGTTCCAAAACTTCTCGATGACACAGGGACGGACCGTGGATTCGCGCGTTCCGCCCTGACATACGCACCTCTCCTCGGGTACAATTACTGTCTAGCACTCAATTTTTCGCCAATCGCGCGATTTCCAGACAAAGGCTGCATTGTGGCAAACTCGAAGAAATTCTATCTCACAACCCCCATTTATTACGTCAACGGCGTTCCGCACGTCGGCTCCGCGACCACAACGCTTGTGGCGGACGCGCTCGCGCGCTTCCATCGGCAGCGCGGCGAGGAAGTGTTCTTCCTGACCGGAACTGATGAGAACGCCCAGAAGGTGTCGGACGCCGCCGCGAAGCAGGGCGAGGAGACCCAGGCGTTTGTCGATCGGATCTCCAGCCGCTTCGTGGAGACGTGGAAGTTTCTGGATATCTCCTACGACGACTTTATTCGAACCACCGAGCCGCGACACAAAGAAGTCGTGCAGGAAGTGTTCCGCCGACTTCGCGAGCGCGGCGACGTTTACGCCGGCAAGTATGAGGGCTGGTACTCCGTCTCCGATGAGACGTTCTTCCGCGACTCCGAAGTCAAGGACGGCGTCGCGATTGAAAGCGGCGCCAAAGTCGAGCGCGTGACGGAAGACGTCTATTACTTTAGACTCTCGGTTTATGGCGAGCGCCTCCGGGAGTATATCCACGCCAACCCCACATTTTTGCAGCCCGATACGCGCCGCAACGAAGTGCTGGCCTTTATCGACGAGGGCCTGCGCGATGTCGCCGTGTCCCGCCGCAACACCGGCTGGGGTATTGAGACGCCAGACGATCCGTCGCAAGTCGTCTATGTCTGGTTCGACGCTCTGATCAATTATCTGGCCGCCACGGGCTGGCCCAGCGATCCGAACTGGGAGACGCTCTGGCCGGCGGATCTGCACTTAGTCGGCAAAGAGATTTATGTCCGTTTCCATGCGACCCTCTGGCCGGCGATGCTGATGGGCCTGGACCTGCCGCTGCCCGCGCATGTCCTCGGCCACGGCTGGTGGCTGGTGGGCGGCGAAAAGGGCGCGAAGTCGAAAGGCAATATCCCCACGCCGCAGGAAGCCGTCGATTATCTCGTCGCCGCCAGCGGCGCCACCCAGGGCGCGGCGATTGACGCCCTGCGCTACTATCTCATCCGTGATATTTCCTTCACCGGAGACGCCGAGTTCTCCCTAGCGACATTGGTCGAGCACTTCAACTATCATCTCGCCAACGATCTTGGCAACTTGCTCAATCGCACGCTGAACATGCTCAAGCAGTATGAAGACAGTGTCATCACCGAGGCTGCCGCCGCGACCGCAGAAAGTTCCGTGGCGACACTCGCCCAGGAAGTCTACCGCGAAGCGACCGAGGCGATGGAGAAGCTCAATCCCGGCGCCGCGCTGGTCGCGATCTGGAAGCTGATCGCCGCCTCGAACAAGGCTATCGACACGTCGGCGCCCTGGAAGCGCCAAAAAGAAGGTGACAAGCAGGGCGTCATCGAAGCCCTGTATGAAGTGCTGGAAGCAAATCGTATTGCGAGCGTCCTGATCGCGCCGTT
>JAOQAA010000195.1 GCA_025963815.1 Capsulimonas sp. | reverse complement strand
ATGGGCTCCACGGCTGGTGTCCGTGGGATCGTTCCAGTTGGTCTCGCTCAAATATGTTCCGTCGTTCTTGACCGCCAGCGCCGTTCCGCCGACGGCGATGACGAGAGGATCAGATGCAGGATCGTCGACGCTCAGATTGACGCCGTCATCATAAGCGCCCGCGTCGCCGGATGCGGCGAATATGGTCTGTCCTTGTAGCGCCATCTGCAGGAAGATAGAGGCTTCGGAGTTCTTGAACGACTGGGAGGTCACCGTTTCGGCGATGCCCCACGACGTACTGACGGATTTGGCGACATTGTCCACGGCGATCTGATTGTACGTGTGAACGACGCCGTTGAGGCTGTTGGGTCCTTCGTAAACGATGATCTTGTCGGCGTTCGGCGCCAGGGCTAACATCAATTCGATGTCCAGCACTACCTCGAACGAGCCGAAACCTGTCGAGCTCGGAACGCCCGTCACGCCATCGACAAGGACGTTTTGGAGCGTAACGTTCGGCAGGCCGTACTGAGCGCGGTAAGCGGCAATATCCGACGCCTTGTATCCGTCGAGTTCGAAGAGCGCGAGCGTTTGCCCGGTTCCTGTCTGCGTCACGCCGTTAAGGTTGTAAGCCGTTTTGATGTCGGTGGGACTGAGTCCTCCTAACAACCCTGTTCCAATATACGATGGAGACTGAATGTCCTTCATCAGCGGAGTAATCGCCGTGTTGTTGGTGTGCAGTTGTGCGGCGTTGTCCAATCCCAGCACTCCAGCCAAGGGAACTCCAGCCACAGACGGAACTCGTGGTTCGCGGTCCGCGGAGTAAATCACGCGGCCATTGGGCTGCTGATAATATCCAAGATTGACTTTAAATGTCGATTGTACGGTCGCGGCGGGCGCAGACACATCGAGAATGAGCCGGTTCGGGGATGTCTTCGTGACGCGATATCCCTGCGATACATAAGCGGACGCGAGCGCCTCATACTGCGCGGCGGTCGGTGAGAAGCGGCTGATAAACTCCGGAGTCGTCAGATACTTCCCAAACAGTGGATCGTGCGGGTCGTGCTGACGCCGGAGCAGATCGGTCGCTTCGGCCTGATTGCGCAGTGGCAGCACCAGTGCAAGCTCAACGTTTTGTGCGGCGCTCATCGGCCGGAGGGCGTGTGCGCCGACAAGCGCGCCGGGTATCTGCGACTGGGCGATCGCCGGCGTGACGGCGCTGGTCAGAGCAGCGCCGAGCAATACGGAAGGAATAAGGGAAGAGACGCCCCTCTGCGCGCAGGCGCGCGGGCGAGAAGGAAGACGAAAAAGGGCTGACATATCGACGGTGACTTTCTACCTGTTGAGGTTAGGTCTGGACAAGCTGCGTTGGATTACCGTCGCCGCCATAGCGCCATGGCGTAAAAAAGCCGCGCTGCTATAAGGGAAACAGATCTATTATATCACGGATATTATCCGGCAATTGGGAAAAGATCGAGAGTGGACGGCGGAAAATCTGGTAATTGATGTTATGCAAACCATAATTTCGATCTGTCACTAGTATAGCGGTTCATTCGTGACGGCCCCGTGACAATTGACGCCAAAAACGTGACGGATTCAAAGTAGTGGCGCTGTGTGACTGAGCGCAGCGTCTTAGCAATTGACGGCACGCACGACTTTAGCCGTCGATTGAACACCCACAAGCGGGTATTCAATCGACGGGCGCAGTGTGTAACATCAGCTGGTAATCAGACTTCGCGCCGCCACTCCAGAGCTTGAATGAGGGTTGCCTGATCGGCGTAGTCCAGGTCGCCGCCGACCGGCATGCCATGGGCGATGCGGCTGACGCGCGGTCCGAGGGGCTTGAGAATACTCGCCAGGTACATGGCGGTAGTGTCGCCTTCGACGGTAGGGTTCATCGCGAGAATGATCTCTTTGAATCCGCCGTCCGCAACACGCGTCTGAAGTTCCTTGACCTTGAGACGATCGGGGGTGACGCCCTCCAGTGGCGAAATGACGCCCTGGAGCACATGGTAAACCCCTTTGAACTCATTGGTCTTCTCCATTGCGATCAGATCGCGCGGCTCTGCGACAACGCAGAGATGCGTCTTATCACGCCGGGGATTGGCGCAGATATCGCAGACATCGCCTTCGGAATAATTGAAGCAGATGCTGCAAAAACGAATGCTGCCCTTGATCGCGAGCAGGGCCTCGGCGAGCGCGCGCGCTTCGTCCTCGGGAATCCTCATGATGTGGAAGGCGAGGCGCTGCGCGCTCTTGGGGCCGATGCCCGGAAGCTTTTCAAATTCGCCGACAAGTCGTGCGATCGGTTTAGGATAATATGCCGCCATAACGCCTAGAAGAAGCCGCCGGGCAGCGTGTTGCCCATGCCGGCGGGCATGACGCTCTTGAGCTTCTCTTCGCGCAAGTTATTGGCCTTCTCGATCGCCTCGCGGGCGGCGACTGTCACCAGGTCTTCCAGCGTCTCCACATCATCGGGATCGACGGCTTCCTTGGCGATCTTCACTTCCACGACTTCGCATTTGCCCGTCACCACGATTCGGACCAGTCCGCCGCCGGCCTGACCTTCGACGCGGGCCTGGGCCAGCTCCACTTCAACAACCTTGGCGTCGG
>JAOQAA010000159.1 GCA_025963815.1 Capsulimonas sp. | reverse complement strand
CCTGGGCCGCCGATCCGAAGATCCTGGCCTCCACGGTCACCTGGCTCGTCTACGGCGTTTACCTCGGCCTGCACAGCGTCGCGCATTGGCGCGGCCCCCGCGCGAACTACATTCTCATCGGCGGCCTGCTCGCCGCCCTCGCCACTTATTTCATGCCCACCACCGCGCATCGATTTGGGTAATATGGGTATGGCCAGCCTTCACCCAACGCAATTATTTTCCAGGAAGCTATTTTTATGTTCAAACGCGGACTCTTCAAAACCCTTTTCCAAAAAGTCGACCAGCTTGTGACCGGCCGGGGCCGGATCGATGAAGAGCTTTTTGAGGATCTGGAGGAAGCGCTGATCGGGTCAGACCTGAACATCCATACCACCATGCGCGTCATGGAGGATCTGCGCGGCGCCGTTCGAGATGAGCGCTTGAAAGACGGACAGGATGTCAAAGATCGCTTGAAAACGTTTCTGACACAGGCGCTGGTGTCCGGAGAAGGCGCATCGCCGCTGGCGATCTCCCCACAGGCCCCCACGGTTTATCTGGTGGTCGGCGTCAACGGCGTCGGCAAGACGACCACAATCGCGAAACTGGCTTATAAACTCAAGCGCGAGGGTCATCACGTCATTGTCGCGGCGGCGGACACCTTCCGGGCGGCGGCGGTCGATCAGCTGGCGCTCTGGGGCGAGCGGATCGGAGTCGATGTCGTGAAGGGGCGCGAGGGTGCGGACCCAAGCGCCGTGGTCTTCGACGCCATGCAGGCGGCGGTCAGCCGCAAAGCGGATTTCCTGATCATCGATACGGCGGGACGGCTTCACAACAAGGTCAACTTGATGGAGGAGTTGAAAAAAATCAACCGAATTGTCATGCGTGATCGAAACAATCGCCCCGCTGATGAAACCCTTCTGGTCCTCGACGCCACCACTGGCCAGAACGCAGTCAATCAGGCAAAAGAGTTCAAGGCGGCGGTTAACATCACCGGCCTGGTGTTGGCCAAGCTGGATGGAACCGCGCGCGGAGGCATCGTCATCACGATTAAGGACGAGCTTGGGGTGCCGATCAAGCTGGTGGGAATCGGCGAAAAGCCCGAGGATTTGGAAGTTTTTGATCCGGCGGCCTTTGTCGATGCTCTCTTTGAAGAATAAACTTCAGAAATAATTGATGGCAAGTTACGCAAAAATACGTTTAAAGTGATAAAATATCCGTATGAAATCACGCATTGCCGCGAGTTTCGCGCTCACCTGTGAATCCCGGTCCTTATGGGCCGCCGCAATCTTACTGCTGCTTACTGGAAGCGCGATGGCCGTGAGCCAGCCCGACATGGTTGCGACCATTAAACCGGTCCATATCTTCAGCGGGCATACCGACGATGTCTCAGCGGTCGCGTTCTCTCCTGACGGTGGGCGTTTCGCTTCCGGCTCGAAAGACACCTCAATCAAGCTCTGGGATATCTCTTCAGGTGAAGAGCTGGAAACCTACCACGGGCATACGAGCACGATTACCTGTCTCGCCTATACGGGGAAGGATAACCTCCTGCTGTCGGGCAGTCTGGACAGTACGATTCGCATCTGGGATCTGGACAGCGATGATCTGCCGCGCATCTTGTTCGGTCCCGGCGAGCCCGTTATGGATCTCGCCGTTTCCAACGATGGAACTCACGTCCTGGCGGCGTCGCACGGCTTTCAGGACTGGAGCATCAGCGAGGGTGTGATCAAGCAGTCGTATTTGGCAAACGGCAACGACTTGCTGAGCATTTGTTATACGCCCGACAACAAACAGGCGCTTACGGGAGACGCCGACGGCGCCGCGCGCGTCTGGACCCTCGGAACCGATAAGGATTCCATGCGTTTCAGCGGCCACAAAGACGGCGTCCGCCGCGTGCGCGTTGCGGCCGGAGGCAAGATTGCCGCGACATGCTGCTGGGGCGACAGCAGCATCCGCCTTTGGAATATGACGACAGGCCGGGAAATCCAGAAGCTGATCGGGGACGCCGACGCTGTCACGAGCATCGCCTTCTCCCCAGACGGCAAAACGCTGCTTACGGCGGGCGGCAAGCTGGGCTCGGATTTGAAAACCCTGGACCCGAATGCGCCGAACAGCGTCGCCGCGATCGACGTCTGGAATGTCGCGACCGGAAAGATTACCGCGCGTCTGGTCGGCCATAAGGGCTATGTCAGCGCGGTCGCCTTCTCAAACGATGGCAAGCGCGTTCTCTCCGGCGGCTCGGACAAAACCGTCTTGTTGTGGAAAATGCCGTAGCCATTGCGATCTGTTTCTTGGAGCGGGTTCTCACCCACTCCATCTTTGATGAAATTACCCCTTGACATTCCCGGGAATTTTGACGTATAATAATGTTCGACCTGCCGAGGTGGCGAAATTGGTAGACGCGCACGTTTGAGGGGCGTGTGGATTAACCTCCATACGGGTTCAAGTCCCGTCCTCGGCACCAAACTCCCTTTCCCAACAAATCCCTAACCTAAAAAGAGAACCGCTGTGAATCCGAAGAAGGCTGCAGCCGAGCGCGCTGTCGAGTACATCCAGGATGGAATGATCGTGGGTCTTGGCACCGGAAGCACCGCCGCTTTCGCGATCTCCGCTCTGCACGCACGCATTCTCAGCGAAGGCCTTGAGGTCACTTGTATCCCTACGTCCCGCGCCACCGCCGAAAGCGCCCGCTCCGTAGGTATCCCACTATCCGACTGGGACACCGTCCGCAAGTTGGACCTCACCATTGACGGCGCCGATGAAGTTGATCCCGCCTTCCGCCTGATCAAAGGCGGCGGCGGCGCGCTGCTGCGCGAAAAGATCGTCGCGTCCGCCACCGACCACCAGATCATCGTCGTCGACGACCACAAGCTCAAAGCCGCCCTCGGCGTCTTCCCGCTTCCCGTCGCCGTTGTTCCCTTCGGCTGGCAGGCAACCCGCGACCGCCTCGAATACCTGCTCTCCGCCCCCGTCACGCCCCGTAAAACGCCCAAAGGCGACATCTTCATCAGCGACGACTCGCTCTACATCCTGGACATCCACTTCGGCGGCCCGCTGCCCGACCCCGATGCTCTCACCGCCCGCATCAAAACCATCACCGGCGTCATCGAAACCGGCCTCTTCATCGGCCTCTGCCACCGCGTCATCGTCGGCCACCTCGATGGAACAACCAGCGAAGCCGCCCTCGGCTATACCGCTCTCTAATTTATCACCACGCAGATTTCATAGTCATCTCATTCTCAAGTTAAGAACTCTTTTACCCTCGCCCATTCTAAAGGTATCGCATTCCAAGCCTGCGGATACGCAGCCTTAACTATTGGTGAAGGATGAGAAGAAGTTAATACGGTAATTCCTATCGCCTTAAGATATGGCATCACTCGCGAGGCTTTCTTTCCAACTAATACGACCACTTTCAATTCTGGCAGCAAATTAATCAAGCTCTTGATGTATTCCTCGCCCTCTCGTAATTCAATCGTTGTCAACTTTGTCAACGTGAGCATATGTCCTAATTGGAGCATGCCCTTCCGTCGCTCTCGAACATCCAAGCATTGTAACGAACGAGGCCGATCCACCTCATCAATGATATTTCTAGATTCAA
>JAOQAA010000152.1 GCA_025963815.1 Capsulimonas sp. | reverse complement strand
CTTCATTTTCAATCGTGGGCATAACTACGGAACCTTAGGAGAAACGACGGACTAAACCGACGACTTTGCCGGCGATCTGGACATCTTCGAAGTACATCGGCTTCATGAACTTGTTGGCGGGCTGGAGACGGATGCGCTGCTTCTCTTTGTAAAAGCGCTTGACCGTCGCCTCGCTCTCGATCATCGCGACGACCGTTTCGCCATTGTTGGCGGTCGGCTGACGGCGCACGACGACGAGGTCGCCGTCATGGATACCGTCTTCGATCATGCTGTCCCCGCGCACTTCGAGAATAAATCCGTCGCCGGAAATAAAATCGTGTGGTAATGGGAACACATCCTCGATGTCTTCGACAGCGAGCCTGGGCTTGCCGGCGGCGACAGTACCGACAATCGGCACCTGGATGATCTGCTTGTGGCGCGGCGGCTCGGCGCCGCCGTCCATGCCGGGCACGAGTTTGATCGCGCGTGTCAGCACGGCGTCACGCTGGATATGTCCCTGCTCTTCCAGGGTCTTGAGGTGCGCATGCACGGTGGACGAAGAAGAGAGATTGACGGCGGAGCCGATCTCGCGGACAGTCGGCGGGTAGCCGTGGCCGTCCATATGCTGCTGGATGTATGTTAAGATTTGTTTTTGTCGCGTGGATAACGGCCTTGGCATGATAGTGCTGAGCCTCCCTCGGGGACATCCGTTTTGGCAACGGATGTTCGAATATGAGGCATTATAGCACGGATTTGCTCCAATTGGCAAATACACGCTGATGGATGTGTCCTAAAGAGAGGAAGCAGGCGACCACTTTCCCAATTACTTCTTATCCGGAGCCATGAGCTGCTGGATCACATCGGGCGAATGCGAATGCGCAATGGCGGAATCGTAGGTGATGACACCGCTCTGATAGAGGTCCAGCAGGGAGCGCTCCATGAGCTGCATCCCCTCTTTACGCCCCGTCTGCATGGTGCTGCGGAGCATGTTGGATTTGCGCTCTCGGATCTGGCTGCGGACTGCCCCGGTGCCGATCAAGACCTCGGTGGCGAGCTTACGGCCGTCGGCGTCCACGCGCGGAACGAGCTGCTGCGCGATCACCGCGACGAGGCAGGAAGCAAGCTGCGTCTGGATCTGCGCCTGCATGTCGCCGGGAAAGACATCCACGATCCGGTCTACCGTCTGCGCCGCGTCGGGCGTATGCAGCGTGGCAATCACCAGATGCCCCGTCTCGGCGGCGGTCAGCGCCGTGGAGATCGTCTCTAAATCGCGCATCTCTCCCACTCCGATGACATCCGGATCCTGCCGCAAAATATGCACCATCGCCTTGCTGAACGAGCGCGTGTCGGAATGCACCTGTTGCTGCACGATCAGACTCAATCGGTTTTCATGGACGAACTCGACGGGATCTTCGACCGTGATGATCTTGCAGCGGCGCTGGCGGTTGATCATATCGATCATGCAGTTGAACGTCGTCGTCTTGCCGCTGCCTGTCGGCCCCGTAATGAGGATCAGGCCGCTGCGCTTCTCGATCAGCTTGTGCACGATCTCCGGCAGGCCCAGCTCCTGTGGGGTGCGCAGACTTAGCGGACAGACTCGGATGGACGCTTCCGCGTTCCCCATATGGGAGTAGACCGTGACGCGAAAGTGACCCAGCTCTGGAATGAAAATGGAGACGCAGAGTTGCCAGTCGCGCGTGAACTCTTCTTGCTGCGCCTCGGAAAGCAGGGAGTAGATGAGTTCGCGCACGTCATCGCGCCCGAGCGAAGCGTCGGTGTCCGCGATCAATTCCCCATCGATCCGAAACATTGGAGGCAAGCCCACCACGAGGTGAACGTCGGACGCGCGGCGCTGAACGGCGCGCCGCAGCGCCGCGAGCAATCGTGTATAGTGGTTGGTCTCGGACGGCAGGCCAAGCCCGGTCATCCGGCCGTGCTGCGCAAACGATAGCTGTGTGTCCATGTGGTCGTCTCCCGGATATCGTCCGTCCCTATTGTCGGCTTCGCAAGCCCTGCCAGAGCCGCGCGCAGACCCCGGTCGCGCTCACGCGATCCAGCGCCGTCTGCGCTTCCCGATACCCGCGCCGGGCCGCCAGCGCCCGTTCGTAAAAGCCGCGCGCCAGGGAAATCTCCCCCAGCCCTTCATGCATTGTCCCCAGATAGAGCATCAGCAGCGGAATGCCCGGCGCCGAGCGCGCCGCCGCCAGCAGATACGGGCGCGCCTCGGCGAACTTTCGCACTTCATTGTACGAAATCCCGATCCGCATCTCCAGCCGCCATTCCTGGGGATCGATCTCCTGCGCCTTCAGAAAACAGCGTTTGGCGTTCGCGGCGCCCTGCCCCGTGCGCAATAGTCCGTCGCCCCGCGCATGCCACACCCAGCAGCTCGGGGAGCGCAGTTCTATCGCTTCGTCTAGGCACTCCATGCCGCGCGCCGGACGACCGCTGCGCACAAGCGCCATGCCCTTGCACGCCAGCAAGTCGGGAGAGCCAAAGAACTTCTCAAGAGCTCGGTCCGACCATGTCACGGCTTCGGAAAACTCTTCCAAGCAGATCAAAGATCGAACTTGCCCGATCCACGCTTCCGACACGCCTTTGTCGAAGCGCAGCGCGCGCGAATAGGCTGTCAGAGCCGGCTCGTAATGGCCCGTCTGGTACTGCTGCTCCCCCAGCTTCAGGCATGCGTGGGCATCCATATTCGGCCACGGGTCTTCCGAAGTCGCCACTGCCGCCGGGGGCTGTCCCTGAAAATCTAATTTTGAAAAGCGTCCCATCGTTTTACTCTGTAAAGTTATCGTATGATTTGTATCATATCACACTTCCGAAATCGACGCCAGTAATATGTTGGGGTTTCGGCCCCTCCGCCCCATCCTGGGGGACCAGATTGCGACGAACACGTTTTCCGAGTTCCCCAGGATGGGGCGGAGGGGA
>JAOQAA010000146.1 GCA_025963815.1 Capsulimonas sp. | reverse complement strand
ATGCCGGATGTGGAAAGCCTCGTCGTGCAGGAGCGCAGCGACGACGGATCGCGAACGGTGACGCAGTGGGTGGGGGTGGCTTCGGATTTCAAGCTGAAGATCCGATGGACCGAGGAAGACATTTGGGACGACGCCGCGCGCGTCTGCAAGTTCACCCAGGTCAAGGGCGATTATCAATCATACGGCGGCAATTGGACGTTCACAGATCTGGGGAATGGACAGACGAAGTTTTCGTCCGTTCTGACCTATGAGTTCGAAATTCCGCTGATCGGACCGCTGCTCAAAAAAGTGGTCGCCAAGCTGATGCGTGAGAACACGCAGCGCCTGCTCGACGCTATTAAGACCCGCGCGGAGCAGCCGGCCGCGCTTTAGTGAGCGGCTTCGGCGCGCGCGCCTGCGCCGGGGCGTCGATTTTCACCGTGCTGAGCGGTACGATCTGGACGCCGACATAGTAATGTGTCAGGATGTCCTTGTAGTTCTTCTTGTACGGCGCGGACGCCATCGCCACTGCGCCGACCTGGGACATTCCCATCCCATGGCCCCATCCCCGTCCCCGGAACTCATAAGTCCCGTCCTGAAGGACTTTCATGGAGACAAGCGTGCTGCGCAGCTGATCGTATCCCAGGATCTGCCGCAATTGCGGCCCCGTGACCGTTTTCGCCTTCCCATCTTTGCCTTTGATGGTCGCCGTCGTGATACGGCCCGACGCATCCACGCCGTCCAGGGTTAATTCTTTCACCTTTCCGACATTTGTTCGGGCATCTTTGCCAAGCAGCAGATCGATCTGCGCGCCGCTGAACGTGCAGACCCAATTGTGCTTGGGTGTGTCGGCGGCGTATTCCGGCATCCCCGGCGCAGGGCAGTCCGGCACGGCCTGGAGATACGGCTGAGCGCCTGTAGGATCGCACGCCGTGACGCCCCCACTGTCGGTGGAGTAGGTGGCGTCGATCAGCGCATCGGCGTAAGTGATGACCTGTCCATGTGTGGCGTCGATGGCTGCCGTGACAAACGGTGTTTCTCCCTCAATCCCCAGATACGATTGGCAGCGCGTGGTGTCGTCCAGGTCCATTCCTTCGCGCGCCAGCTTGCCCCGGTTTTTGAGCGTATAAGTGCGCGCCGCCACGGCCTGCGCCTTCAGGGCTTCCAGAGGGGATTTCGCGCCAATCTCCGCCGGCACTACGCCGTAAAGATAGGGCTCCAAATCGACGATGTTGACCACGCGAAGAGTGGCGTCGTCCTCAAATCGCACCGAAAGCGCCCCATGGTATCGCTTCCAAGGAACCGTGAGCTTCGGCGTGGGATCGTTCAAACGCGCGGCTTTGACGGTGGTGGACTGCTCTGGAACCAGTTCGATAGGGCCGGCGAGATTGCTCGCGACGGTTGTATCCTGCTTGTGATCGATCCGCGCCACGGTTATGCCTTCATCATTGGAGACAATCCGATAAATGGCACCCGCCTGAGCGCGCTCCAGCACGATGTTGGTGGCGGAATCTTTGAGGGCAAATTTGTCTTCAGCGGAAACAAGCAGAGCGGTGGAGTGGCGGAAGGTGCGGTCCAAACCGATTTTGAGAGGCGGGAGCTTATCATTCTGCGCGCACGCCGCGAGCGGCAGGGCGGTAATGACGACACATGCGGCGAGGCAAGGGAAGCGCATAGAGGCTTTCTCCGTGTGACACAAATGCAAACAGCCCAGGAATGCTGGGCTGTTTATCTGCTGTATGGATGCCTAAAAACTCTGGTCGGGGTGAGAGGATTTGAACCTCCGACCTCACGGACCCGAACCGTGCGCTCTACCAAGCTGAGCCACACCCCGTCGTCCAGAGCGAATATATAGTAGCACTTTCCATCAGCGTTTGTCAACAGTTTCGACGCCGCTGAGCGGAAAACCATTCAATTACTTAAAGATAGGTCACTTCGCCAGCAGCGCATTGATCCGCAGGATCTTTTTGGGATCGTCGGGTTCGCCGAAGATCTCCGGGTGGATCATGCACGCCATCAGCTCCAGGCTTTCCACGATCCGCGGGCCGGGGCGGCTGAAATAGTCCGAGCCGTTGACGAGATACACGCGGCCGTCGCGGACGGCCGCGAGGTCGGCGTAGCCGGGCCGGGCTTCCAGGATCGGAATATCCTGGATCGAGCGCTCGATGGGGAAGCCGCACTGCGCGACGACCAGCACTTCCGGGTTAAATTCAAGCACACTTTCCCAGGTGATTTGGGTGGACGGCTCGTGCATCCGTCCCAGCGCGTCGAAACCGCCCGCGATCTGAACCAGCTCCGGGTCCCAGTGGCCGCCGCAGAAGAGAGGATCGATCCACTCCAGCAGAAGGGTGCGCGGGCGCGTTTGGGCGTGCTCGGCGACCATGCGGCCCACGTGATCGATGCGCGCCTGCAAGGCGTCACATACTTCCGTCGCCTTGCCAGAGATGCCTACGGCGTCTCCGACCTGACGGATATTGTCGAGGATATCCGAGAGAGTGGTCGGCTCAAGATTCAACACCTGGGGGCGCGGCTCCGGCAGAAAGCAGACGGCGGAAACCACGTCGTCGTACGCCACCGCGCAGACGTCGCAAAGCTGCTGTGTCAGGATTAAGTCCGGCTGAAGTTCCTGCAAAAGCTCGGAGTTGATCGTGTAGAGGCTATGCGAATCGCCGATCTTATTGGCGACGATCTCGTCGATCTCACGGCTGGAGAGCCCCGACGGAATGATACTTTGCGTGATGTGCGGCTTCGTGAGCGCGGCGCTCGGATAATCGCACTCATGGGTGACGGCGACGACGCTTTCTCCCAGTCCCAGTACAAACGCAATCTCCGTGGCGCTCGGCAGCAGTGATACGATCTTCATTTCATCTTACTCCCTGTCCGAAACTCCGGCCTGTTCGAATGTGGCGACATCGCGCAATACCGCAGCGGCGGCCTGCACCAGCGGCGTGGCGAGCGCTGCGCCGCTTCCTTCGCCGAGGCGCATTCCCAAATCCAGGAGCGGAGTGAGTTCAAGCTGCGTCAGCAGCCGCGCATGCCCGGGCTCTGGTGAGCGGTGGGACGCCAGCAGATAATCCCGGACCGCCGGAGCGATCGCCGTCGCCAGCAGGCCGGCTGTCGTCGAGATAAACCCGTCTAACAATATGGGGACACGCCGCCGCGCGGCGGCGAGCGCCACGCCCGCCATCGCCCCGATCTCCAGGCCGCCGATTTCCGAGAGGATCTCCAGTGGGTCCGATGTCTTTGGCATTCGCGCAAGGCCAGATTCAATCGCCGCGAGCTTGCGCGCCAAGCCGGCGTCATCCACGCCTGTCCCCCGACCGACCAGATCCGAAGGCGACAATCCTGTCAGCGCCGCCGACAGTGCGGCGGCGGTGGTGGTATTGCCGATCCCCATCTCGCCGATGATCGCCAGATCGGCCTCGGACGCATCGAAGATATCGATACCCGTTTGGATTGCTCGCATGGCCTCATCGCGCGTCATGGCCGGTCCTTGAGTCCAATCGGCGGTTCCTAAACGAATTTTGCGATGTACGATACCCAGGTCTTCCGGAAGCACGGACGATACGCCGACATCGGCAACCGCCAGCTGCGCCCCAATCTGCTGAGCCAGGACGTTGATCACCGCGCCGCCGCGCGCATAATTCCACACCATCTGCGCTGTGACTTCGGACGGGTAAGCGCTCACGCCGCGCGCCGCCACGCCATGATCGGCGGCGAAGACAAAAATTCCTGGCCGGTCGATCCGAGGCAGGGGATTGCCTGTAATCCCAGCGAGTTGGATCGAAAGATCCTCCAGCCGTCCCAAGCTGCCCTGCGGCTTTGTCAGCTGGTCCTGGCGAACCCGCGCCTGATTGGCGGCGTTTTCGTCGAATGGTAAGATCGATTTGGTAATGTCGAAGAAAGAAGTCAGCATACGGTTTGTACTCTTATCGTTAATACAGCTATGATTAATGCAGCAATCGCGTCGCCGCCAGCAGGGTCACGACTTCCACAAGCTGGTTGGTGGCGCCCAGACAGTCGCCGGTAATGCCGCCGAATTTATTGCGATAGAGCCATCCGGTAATGGCCATCGTCAGTATTGCACACAGAAAAAGAATAGCCCCTACAGTGACGCTGAGCCAGACGCCAACGACACACATCGTGATCAGCGTGGCGATCAGTGTTTCGCGGCCGGTGACGAGCGCCGCGATACCCGCATTTGCGCCCTTCGCCTCGCGCGCGTAAGGAAGCGCCATCGACATCGGCAGCGATGACCATCGGGCTAGCATATGCGCGGCGACCATGGCGGTCCCCAGATGCGACGGTGTGAGCGACACGATGGCCGAGGCTTTCAAGGTCAGCAGCATCCACAGGCCGACCCCGCCGAATGTCCCGATCCGGCTGTCGCGCATCACCCGCAGCGCGTCTTCCCGAGAATGCGGTCCCAGTGCATCGCAGGTGTCAGCCAAGCCATCTTCATGAAAGGCTCCCGTCACAACTGCCGACGCCGTCACGGTAAGGATCGCAATTGCCCATGGGTTCAGTCCCAGCGCCAGTCCCGCCTCGTATACGGCCGCTGCGATGGTCGCGACTAGTATCCCGACTACGGGAAAGAACGCCAGCGCCGCGCGTTTACCGCCGGCTTCGTCGTAAGCCCAATCCGGAACGCCGCGTATCGGAATCCGGGTGAGAAACTGCACGGCGATCAGCGGAGCCCATAGCCAGCCTTTGACGGTGGTCACCCTTTCACCATCATGGGGATGCCGGCGACCATGAACCGAACGCGCGTCGCCGCCGCCGCCGTTTCCTGGTTCGCGCGTCCCGCCACATCTCGAAACACCCGGCCTAGCGGCGTTTCCGGAACCAGTCCCATTCCCACTTCATTCGACACCACAATGACAGTCGGCGACACTTCCTGCGCGATCCGAGCCAGCTCCCGAACAGCCGCCTCCGCGCCCTCGGCGTCCCAGACATCCGATTCGCACGTCGCCGCATCGCCCGCGCGCAGCATATGGTTGACCACGAAAAACGTCAGACAATCGAGCAGTATGACTCCTGCATCCGTCTCGCGCTTCAGCACGCCGCCGACATCCAGCGGCTCTTCTACAGTGCGCCACTCCGCCGGCCGGTCCTGCCGATGCCGCGCGATCCGATCGCGCATCTCATCGTCGCCCGCCTGCGCCGTGGCGACGTAAACCACAGGGCGCCCCTGCGCTTCCAGCGCCGCCAGTTCCTGCCCATATCGGCTCTTGCCCGACCGCGCGCCGCCGAGGATTAGTGTTAGGTTGCTCATAAGTTTAAAATCTGCCTGTGTTCTACCCACCCGGCCTTCGCGCCGGATTACACCCACCCCGTCGCTGCGCGCCACCCCTCCCGCAACGGGAAGGGTATTCCGACTGACATCGCAGGCGGCTTCCGTAAGAGGCAATCTTA
>JAOQAA010000133.1 GCA_025963815.1 Capsulimonas sp. | reverse complement strand
GGGTTTGGGCGGCGTAGTATTGGCGCCAGTCGTAGCCGCCGGCGAGGCTGAGAGAGCCGAGGTTCGTTTCCAGACCGACGCCGCGCTGCTCGGTCTGCTGCGGAGTCCCGCCGTCTTCGGCGTTCCGTGCATAGGTTCCGGTGATGCGCAGGCGATTTGGGCCGAGCGCGACTCGCGCGGAGGTCGTGTCTAGGGTGTTCTGCGGATTTTCCACGCCCTGGGTCATATCGCGGCTCTTGAAGCCGGCGCTCACCGTCAAGTCCCGAGCGGGAAGAATGGTTCCATCCACCGATGTCACTACCGCGCTTCCCGAATCGTTCTTCTGCATGTTGACGCCGGTGTTCAGCGTCATCTTGCTGCTGGGCGCGAAGCGCAGGCCAGCGCCCTGCTGGCTGGTCACGGAGGAACCGGTGCGCGATTGGCCGGCGTTGGTCGTCAGCGCGATCGATTTGCTGACCCCGACAGCGGCGCCCAGGTTCATCGTCTGCGTGTCGCCGGCGGTCCCGGCGGTGTCGTTCGTCGCGTAGTTGGCGGTCACCTGAGTGCTGCTGGCCGGCTTGGCGTCGACCGCGACGCTCGCGGAATGCGAGACGGCGGCGCCGTACGCGGCGTTCTCCTGAAGGTTCGTCTGGATTTTGAGGTTCTGATTGGGCGTGAGGGTCATCGCCGCTGCAATCTGGGAAGTTCCCGCGTTGGGAGTGGCGGCGTTGGCGTCCTGAGTGTAGTTCAGGGACGCCGTCATGATGCGTGACGGAGCCATCTGAAGCCCCAGTCCCAGGTGCTGACTGCCGACTTGAAGTCCGGCATCGGTCGGAAGATTGGTGAGACTGCTGCTGTCCCGCCGCATCTCAAAAGAAAGGTGTGTGGAGCGCCCGGCGTCGGTTCCGCCCGAAAGCAGCCAGCCGGTGCGATCGGCGCCGCTAGAGGCGTCCTCGCCCACGGATGGGGCAAAGAAGAATCGGGCGGTGAGCTGCGAGTTGCGCGCTCCCTGCCAGCCGGTGCCCACGCCCAATGTGAGCGCGTCCTGGCCGCTGCCCACGTTCGTGTCGGTGGTGTTCTTGCGATACAGGGCGGAAACAAAGAGGCTGGAAGTTTCACTCTGCGCGAGGTTCACTTGCAGCGGCATGATAAAATCGCGGCGGACCATCTGCGCGGTCTCGCTGTCATAGATATACTCGACGGTAGCGGTAGAGCGTGCGCTGAGGGGGCTGGCGAATGTCACCGTGCCGGCGTCCGGATCGAACGTGTAGTCCAGTCCGCGCATCTGCGGCAGGGTATTGATCTTCACGGCTTCGCCCGTCCGGACAATGTTCTTCCAGGACAGAGCATAGGGACCAGCCGTGCCGTTGCCCATCAGAATTTCCTTCTGAATGCGCGTGGCGGCGTGAATTGGAGCGGCCGCCCCAAGAAGCGCCGCCGCTCCGGCAAATATTGTGGCGCGAAAAACAAATGGACGCATGGCTGCTATTTCACTCTCCCGGAGTAATAGAGCAATCATGCGTCGCATTTGTTTCATCAATTTCCGCGAAAACTTATCGCGTCTCGAAAACCTGGTATGTGGTGTCATTCAGCTTCCGCACGCCGTAACCAACGGAGCCAGCGACTGTATTCAGCGCATTTCCGACATCGTCGCCCGACGCCCATCCTGTGGCGGCCATCGTCGGCGAAGTCGTCGCATCGGCGATCACCGTCACATGGTAGACTGAAGCGATATTGCGCAGCGTGTCGTAGAAGTTGCCGTTCGCGACAGGCGCCGTCGCCGGCCCGCCGTCGGCTACATCGAAGGGCGTGAAGACGACCTGCGTCTTGCTTTGCGACGGATCGTTATTCGCGTACCAGGAGACCAGCATATCCAGGGTCGAACCCGCTTCAGGACGCTTGGTGAGAGCCACCGGAATCTGCATCTCCACATCGTTGGTCAGCAGCGTCGGCGCGCTGAGCGCGGGATGCGCGTCCGCCTCACGGGCGCTGGCGTTCGTGATCTGATCGCTGGACGTCAGCACATACGCGTTTACCGTGGCGTTCTGCACATTCTGCGGCAGGTGAATATGGAAATAGTGATAGAAGTTTCCATCCGTTCCCTCACCCGTCGAAACGCTCTGGATCGTCGGCGGCGTAGCGTCCGATGCCGTTGCACCGGTTCCGAATATTACCGCAGTGTTGGTCCCAGTAATCTGCATGGCCGGACTAAACATAATCCCCGCCACTACGAGCGCCGCAGCGCCCGCCAGAATGCCGCCGCTGAGGCGACGGCGTCCAGAGGGAGCGAACCATTCGCGAATGGCGTCGCCAAGCGAGCGCGGGGCCGAAGCCCGGCGCTGCTGCTCGGCGGTGGCGAGCTCCATCACCTTGGCGCGGAATCCCAGTGGGACATTGACTTCCAGAGGCGCGCTGTCGCCAAGGACAGCGAAGATACGCGCAAATTCATCGTAATCAGCGCGAGCCTCCGTGTCCGCGTCGAAGTGCTGCTCCAGGGCCAATTTCATGGCCGGGCTCAGTGTTCCTTCCGCATAGTCTGAATATAGTTCGCGCGCTCGTTCGAGCTTCATGGCAGTGTTTCCGGTTTTTGGATAGTATTCAGGCGCAAACTCGCCTGCAATAATGGCGTCAGTACATCAAGAAAAGTGGGCGGATCCGCGCCATTGCAGTCCGCTTGGGTGTATGACGCCATCAGGCGTTAAAAAGTTCCCGCAGGGGAGTCAATTTTTCCTTCAGCGCCAATCGCGCCCGATTCAAGCGGCTTTTCACCGTTCCAATCGGCAGGTCCATGATCTCCGCGATCTCTTCGTAAGACTTTTGCTGCGAATGGTACAGCACCACCATCGTCCGCTGGTATTCGGGCAGCGACGAAACGGCGTCCTGTAAAATCTTCCCACGCTCGGCTTCTTCGGTCAGCGCCTCTGGCGACGGACCGGGATCTTCGATCTGGCGCGCGACAGCCGACTCGCCCAGCTCCATCTGCTCATCAAGCGATGTCTGCGGGTGCGCCTTGGCCTTTTTGCGCTCGTCTAAAAAGACATTGGTGGTGATACGAAACAGCCAGGTCGTAAACGACGCATCGCCCCGGAAGCTTCCGATCGCGTTAAACACGCGTACGAACGCATCCTGAGCCACATCGTTGGCGTCGTCATAACTGCCTGTCAATCGGTACGCGAAGTTATAGACCGGCTTCTCGTACCGCTTCACCAGTTCATTGAACGCCGCCAAGTCCCCTTGCTTGCAGCGATCGATAATCGATTTTTCTTCCGGCGACACGTACAGCTTACCTCTCGCCTGCGGCGCATTCGCCAGTTTTTTCTGCAGTACAAATGACACGGCATTGCTCGCTCTCGAAGAACATTATTTACGTTCTTACCCAGCGAGCCTTAGTAATAATCAGGGGCGTAATCCACCGAAGTATAGCCAATCGGGAGCACACCTGTCAATGTTACGCCGTCGGCGCAAACGATGCAAAGATCACGACCGCACTCAAGACAATCACAGGAATGGCCGGCATGGCCTTTTTGGTCTTGGCGTAGCGGCTGATAAAGATCGTCGCGACCACCGCCGCCAGAAACGCCTCGGCGAATCGGATATTAGGAACATGCTTCAAATACAGCGCGGCGCCCACCAGTACGAGTGCTCCCGTCACGACGCCGGAAATCAGAGACGCCTGCGACTTCGCCTTGGCGTACCCCATGATTCCGCCCACAATCAGTAAAACGCCATAGATCACGTACAGAGTGATCATCATAATCCCATTATCCCTTCGTCCCAAACTTCATATTCTATTATGCCCATACTTGCGAATTATTGGACGCTTCCCCGCACGACGGTCAGCGAGTACGGCGGCAGATTTGCGATGGCGTCAGGGGAGATCGACGTGCGCTTCGGGGGCAGATTGGGCGACGCGTAGCCGCGATCGCCGCGCGCATGCCAGCGATACTGCGCCGGACCATATTGGATAAAATCGACCGACCCGGCGAAATGGATCGGTAATGGGAGCTTGACACGAACGCCGTAGGAGCGCTTCGGATCTTTATTCAGAAGCAATATGCTCCAGCGTCCATCCGAACGGCGCGCGGCGTACGCAGTTACGGAGGACGGCGTGCGCGTACCCTGGACCTTACAGACGGCGGGATAAAGCGCCAGTGGTTTTGCGCCGGGCTGCGCCCATTCCTGAGTGAGCATGCGCGCTCCGTAATAGGCGGCGAACGGGCTTTGGATGTGGCGATCGTCGTCCGACTGGAAGAGCGAGAGATTTCCCCAGGTCTCGCACTCGTCCAGTTCCTTGATCAGCGTGTTCGGCTCACACCCGTAAAAGTAAGCGCCGGAGCCGCCGTGCGTCAGAAAGTATGCGACGAGATCGGCGTTCAGTAATGCGCCCGGCAAATCGACCTCGGGCTGACCGGCGTAGGCTGAGTATCCGTATTCGGTAATCAGCCAGGGAATGTTTTGGGGAACGCCGTCTTGACGCCAGCGCGCCATGGCGTCTCGAATCAGACCGGGCAGCGACGCGAGCTGGGGCGCGGATGGTCCGCAGAGATGATCGAACGGATAGCATTCGAAGCTGAAAAATCCCAGATCCCGCATATGGCCGTGGACGCGCAGATATCTCAAAAAGCGACGGGTCCATGAGGTATCGCCGCCAGCGCCGGCAGGCCAGGCGCGGACTTCATCGGAAACGGTTTGGTAGCAGGGGCCGCCCAGGACCAGCGATGGGTCTTCCCGGTGCAGCGCCGACGCCCACTGAACATACAGCGCGCCATAGTCCTCCGGCGTCATGTATTGGCCGTCCGGCTCCTCACCCATCTCCACCCGCGAGATTTTGTATCCCCTGGCGCGCAGCCAGCGGATCTCAGCGACGGAGTTTTCCGGGGTGTCGTAGGCAAGGCCGACCGGGATCATCACCGGCAGGCCGTGCGTGACGCCGCTCTGAAAGACGGTATCGAATCCGGGCTGCTCTACATTCTCATCACGGTCGCCGCTTCGATGCCAGGGGTCGGTCGACGATGCATAGATCGTCGTCTGCCGCGCGCTGTCTTGCGCGCGCCGCACCCAGTCCCGCAGCATTCCATTGGGCTGCGATTGGCCAATCGACAGCTCGCGCACGGCAAAGCCTAAATGGTCGCGCGGGTCACCGCCACTTGGCCCGCCGGCGCCCTCTTCCATGCGAATCCGGATAAAGCGGGCCGAGATCGGATGATCGCACAACTGGATGCGGACTGCCCCGCCCGAGCCGGCGTTGATGCTCCCCTGCGGAAATGGGCGCCATGCTCCGCTTTCGCTGTAGGTATCTTCGATCCCCGAGGCGTCGGGGTTGTCCCGATCGGCCCAGTATTCAATCTGATACCGGCGGGCGTAAGGCGCTCCCCAAAGAACACGAATGGCGTTGACGGGGCGCGCGCGATCCAGGATCGCGACCAGCCACTGCGGATGGTCTTCCGAGACATACGGGCGGGCGAGGTAGGGATTGCTCTTCCAAAACGTCTTGGGATCGCCATCGTCGATACGCGAATAGCCGTCCTTGTTCGCCTGATCGTATGTACTCCCCCGGCGCGGCAATCGATATCCATTGCAGGTCGCGATCGACGCGGCCGCACCAGCGTCCGATGTCCAGTATCCAGAGTTCGCGCCGCTCCATGTTCCATGCGGGTTCCAATGCCAGGCTTCCACGCCCAGTTCCGTACGCAGGCGATACGAGATTTCACCAAATCCCGCCGTCATGATCGCCTTCACGTTCGCGGGGGTATAGATCTTAGCGACGTCGCCTTTTTCATATCCATCCAAGGCCGCGCCGAACGCCGCAGTTGGAATGACGGTATGGGAGGGCTTCGCCGCGACCGTCACCGTGACAACTTGCGGGACGCTCGCCGCAGGGCGCGCAGGAAGAAGGGCGCACAAGAGCGAAACAGAAATAGAAAACGCACAAATGGTTCGAGATATTTTCATAGGGCTTTTGTCCAAGTCATTGTACCTGGACCTGGAACGATCGCTATGGCGACGCCATTGAACGTATCGACGCCCACGCGTCCATCAGAACCAAGGAAGATCAACAATGAGCACAGAAGGCGCCGCCATGCGCGCATTACGCTTTGAGACGTTCGGAGATCCCTCTGTCCTCCAAATCGCAGACATCCCCGCGCCAAAGGCGGGACGGGACGAAGTCGTCGTGGAGGTGCATGCTTCAGCGGTCAACCCCAGCGATGTGAAGAACGTTCTGGGAAAAATGCCGCACACCACCATGCCGCGCACGCCCGGGCGAGACTTTTCCGGCGTCGTCATCGAAGGACCCGCGCCATTGATTGGGACACAAGTGTGGGGCACCGGCGGCGAACTCGGCTTTACGCAGGATGGCTCGCACGCCGAATGCCTCGTGCTGCCGCGCGGCGGCGTACGCGCAAAACCTGGCGCCCTGTCGATGGATGAGGCCGCCTGCATCGGCGTGGGCTATGTCACGGCTTGGGCGGCGCTGGTGAACGGAGCTAGGTTCATCAACGGCGAGACGGTGCTCGTAGTCGGCGCGACCGGCGCCGTGGGAAGCGCGGCCGTTCAGATCGCCCGCTGGCGCGGAGCGCGCGTAATCGCCGCCGTGCGCGATGCGAGCCGGGAAGCCGAAGCGCGCGATCTGCGAGCGCACGAAGTCGTCTTTACGGAAGATCCCCAGGCGTTCGCGCGGCAGGTTCAAGAGCTCACCCAGGGGCAAGGTGTGCGGGTCGCCTTGGACACCGTCGGGGGCGCGCAGCTGGACGCCACGCTTGCCGCAATGGCGCCCAAGGGCCGAGTCGCCGTCATCGCCACGCCCGACCGGCATGTCCCGATCGACCTGCTCAACTTCTATCGCCGTGAGCTGCGTCTGGTCGGCGTCAATACACTCAACCTGACGGCGTCCGACTGCGCGCACATCCTGGACGATCTTGCCCCCGGCTTTGAGATCGGCGCACTCCACGCTCCTCGAATCGGAGCGACATTTTCTTTCGATGAAGCGATGGCTGCCTACACGCAGGTGACGCAGGGCGCCGGCGGGAAAGTGCTGATAAAAATCAAAAGCTAGCGCCCTAAGACAGCACGGCTCGAATGCAGCATGGCCGCCGCAGGAAACTCCTGCGGCGGCCATGTTTACTTGGATTCGTCTCAATGATTAATGCAGAGGATTGCTGAGCCAGCGCTGGGCGATGGCGCGGTGGGTGGAAGTTAAAGGCAGCGCCCCGGAGCGCACGGCAAATTCGTAAGCGACGCGAGCGGAGGTCGTATCGCCGTCGATCAGCTCCGCGCCCGCCAGCTGATACCAGTCTTCCCCAGTCTCGAATCCGCTTTCGGTGACCTGACGCCAAACGGCGCGCGCCAGCTCGACATCACCCGTCAGCGTATAAATATAGCCCAGCGCCCGGGTGTTCACGATGTCGTCGGGCGCAAACTCTTGCTGCCGTTCCAAACGCTCACGCAGATTTTCCAATTGACCGGCGTCGCGAACGGCCGCAAGCGTCTCGTTCACCTGCTTCACCGACACCTCATCGGAGTAGGTCGGCGCGGCGATGGAAACGAACACAGCATCCCGCCAGGTATCCAGCGCGCTGCTGAACTGGCCGCGGCTCTGCTGACCATAAGCCTCAGCGCGCAGCACATCCACGCTTTGAGCGGCGGTCAGCGACTTCGGCCGAACCGCAGACACGATATCCGAAGGACGGTGGGCGGCTTTTGCTCCCGCCGGCAATGTGGCAAAGAAGCGACTTGCGCCCAGCATTCCCAGCACATTCGACGAAGCGCTCGCCACTTGATATGAACCCGGCAAACGCGCCGTGTCCATATCAGAAACGGGCCGATGCGCCATGGCGTCGAGAGCACTGGTTCCGGACGGCGATAACGAATCCGAATGGTCAGCCATCCTGGATGCGTTCATGCTCACACTTTCAGCGGCGTCGGACACAGACGCGTTCCCATGGATGGATTGTCCCAAAGCCGGCGCGACTTTCGCGGCAAAGACCACACTCGGCGCAGCGGCGGGCAATGCAGGCGAAGAAATCGACGAAGTCGTCTTCGCCATTACGAACGAAGCGCCGCTATGCGGCATCTTTACCAGACCGGCCGCCGCGTACTGTACGCCGCCCCCCCCTCCCGAGGCTACCGAGTTCCTGGCTAACCACATTGCCGGATGCGGCGGTACGGCTATTTTGACCACCCGATCTGGGTTTGCGAATGCGTTGACTGTTGGGGCGGCGGGAGCAGTCGTCACAGGCTGTGTAGAATGTGCTCGCAATTGAAATCCACGATCGCTGATCGGAGCAGGCGCCATCATCTCTGCATGATCGCCAGAGTAATTCTGGACCGGAGGCAGATAATTCAGCGGTTCCGTGCGCATGTTCGCGGCGACCATAAACCCCACGGCGACCGACACCGCGCCACCCCACGCCAAACGAGACGACACCAGCGGCGCCGGCCCGCGCTTTTGCAGTCGGCTCTGGACTCGCGGCCAAACAGGACGCATGTCGGTGGGCGGAGGCTCCGAGGAAGCGGAGCGGCGCAGATGGGATGTCACTCGGCGCAGCGTATCCATTTCCGCCGCAAGCTTGGGATCGGCGACCATGCGCTTTTCCAGCAAATGGCGGCGGCCGGCGTCGAGCGTTCCCTCGATATAGGGAATCAACCAGGCGTAGTAGCGTGATTTCAGCATGACAATAAAATAGCACTCTCTTGCGCGAGATGACAGGCGCCGTCAGGGATCAGGCTTGCTGCAGCCACTCCAGATTGCCGCGCAGTTTGCGGCATGCGTAGTGGAGGCGAGACCACACGGTCCCAATCGAGCACCCGATCATTTGGGCGACTTCCTCGCAGGAATAATCTTCGAAATAATGAAGCAATACGACGGTGCGCTGCTTTTCAGGCAGCGCATCAATGGAAGCGCGCAGCGCGCGATCGCGCGCAGCACTTTCGGCGTGATCCGCCGGGCTGGGGCTTGGATCGGTCATCATGGATACCCGTAAGTTCTCAGGAAGTTCTTCGTCGGCGACCGTCATGCGCAGCCGTTTGCGGCGGTGCCACTGTTTGATCGCCATATTCGTCGCAATTCGATAGAGCCAGGTAGAGAACTTCGAATCGCCGCGGAAGCGAGGCAAGGCCCGCCACGCCTGCACGAATACATCCTGCACGGTGTCATCCACGTCGTCCGCCGAGACGCCCGCGCCAAGGATGCGCGAGACCAAGGCGTAGATACGCTTTTCATGCCGGCTGACAAGCTCTCCGAAGGCGGACATATCTCCGTCGCGACATCGCATCGCCAAAGCAGCGTCGATGTCCTCGGGACCCGCCGACCGCCGCGCCACATAGGGCGCTATTGTCGGTTCCATCAGCTCTTCACCATTTGGCCCTATCATAATCACCGGCATACCACATGTCCTGCGAACGAGTTCTCTGCTTCTTATGACCTAGACTGTGGACGCCGCCTTCAACTCCCAGATAAGATTTTTTGCTCCACGATTTCGCGGAGGTCTGTGTGGATCGCATCTTGGCGTTTCACCTCATCCAGCAAGAGGCGAAACAAGTGATCGTAGCCAAGTCCCTTTTGCAAGGAAATAGCGTACATTCGTAATTGCCAGAGTATATGTTTTCCATTGATCCGCGTGTAAGCCTGTTCCAAGGTCTGAAGCATTCCAACAATCTGCGACTCTTTGTTTGCAATTAATGCCTCTGCCTCTTCCACCGTGCAAGGCAAGATGAGAGCAATTTTTGCGATTGTTTCGTCGCGGCCTAATGGGTCGTGCGCTTCTTTGAACCCGGGAGCAGGAATCTCACGCAAGGCACAATTCGCAGCCATGAGATGTTGCAGACGAACACAAAGCTGGAGGAGATAGGCTTCCGCTTCAGCCGCGTCCTTCCATGGCATCTTCTGATATAGATATACGTTCAGGACATACCAAACGATTTTCGGGTCAAGCAAATAGTTCTCGATACAATAGCGCCTGAGAACGAATAATCGAGCATCACGATTGGCAAGCGCCGCCTCCACTTCCGCATCGCTGCGAAAATCCCGATCGCGAATGCCATAAGCCAGCACATCGGGGCGGACTGTTTGCAATTCCTGAATCAAAAACTCTAGCTGGTGATCTCCATCTGTTGCAAAAAACGCAATATCTCCAAGTCGCTCTAAATACAGCTTCTCGAAAACCATGATATCGTCATCGCCTTCAACGAGAACAAGCGTCCGAGGCCCGAGCTCAAATATGAAGTCAGTGAGTTCAGGCGGCAGCGGCTTGATTGTTTGTGTCATGGAATTGTGGGTTCGGCAAAAGTAGTGTGTTCTCTGATCCAAAAATTTTCAAGAACGCCGGCGCGTGAGACGTAACAATCAACTGAAAGGGAATCTCTCGCTGCATCTCTTTCAATGCCTCCCCAATTTTGTATTGGAAGGCTGGGTGCAGACTGTTTTCGATTTCGTCGATTAACACAATGCTGTTTGGTATTAGTCTACGCCGGAGTTCCAAGAGCAAGATAAGCAAATTTTGCTCCCCAGAACTCAGATCGTCTACATTATGCACTTGTCCTTCACGTGTTATGACAATCGCCTTTAAATCTTT
>JAOQAA010000127.1 GCA_025963815.1 Capsulimonas sp. | reverse complement strand
GGGCGCTTGCGAATAATTGCTCGGTGATCAGATCGTCGTCGACGGCGCGGAACGTGCCTGGGTTGATCTGGACGCGGACGTCTTGGTCATGGCCGGAACGGCTGTCTTTCCAGTTAAGCATTATTGTCACCTCTGTCTTTTGGCGGCGATTACTGTTTTACGATATCAAGCTCTCTTTGTGAATTATACTGCGTAAGCCTGCTTTTATGAAAATGACAGAGGGGATTGTGTGAAACTTGGCGAATAGGGCGGGCTGATGGGAACGATTTACAGAAATGAGGCGACTTATGGATGAGGCGGCAGTCATTCGGTATGTTACTGAAACGTTTCCAGGCGTCAACGCCGTGGAGGCGTCGGGCGATACGTACTTTATCTACGATCCCGAGCGCGATCTGCCGCCGAGCTATCAGCAGCCGTTTGCGACCCTGGTGACTGGGGATCGTCACGATCAAGTGTCCGATCTGGAGAGGCCAGGGGTGTTTCGTCTGAATGTCGGGGTGAGCAAGGCGACGTATCGAGGGCTGCTTGGCGCGCCTCCGGGGCCGCCTGGGGAGCATGGGGTGGTGGAGACGGGGCATGACTTCGCGGTTCTGGATCAGGTGCTGCCGCATCCGGTGTACGCTCCGCAGTCCTGGATCTGCGTGCTCAGTCCGAGCGAGGCGACGTTTGAACGCATGAAGCCGTGGCTTGCCGAGGCGTACGGGATTGCGGTCCGGCGGGTTGAGAAGCGCGCGGGGGCGTCTGGCCCCTGAACCCGTTGCTTCCGGCGATCGTTATCCCGCTCCAAGGCTTTTTTACGGAATGACAAAAATGTATTCTTCGATTTCTTTGCCTCTGGCGTTGGCGAACCCGACATCTTCACTGGAAATGGCGAAGCCGCATTTCTCCAGCACACGGATCGATGCGGCGTTGTCTTTGGCGGCGCGGGCGTGGAGTGGGCGCGTTGTGATGAGCGGCAGGAACGCGGTGAGGGCGCTCGTGGCGACGCCTCGTCCCCAGTAGCTTCTCCCAAGCCAGTAACAGATCTCTCGCTCGCCATCCTGCTCGAAGCTGGCGATGCTGCCCGCCACCGCTCCCTCGCAGACGATCGTCTTCTTCACGATGCTCGCCTCGCGCAGAATACGCGCCCAGCGGATCTCAAACGCATCCCAATCGGACGGATTTTCGACGGTGAAGGCGGCCATATGATTGGCGTCCGGATCTAATTGCTGTTCGTAAAAGATCGGCAAGTCGTCCATGGTTACGTCCCGCAACTCAGTAATCGATCCGTATGGTTTCATTTGTTCAGCATACCCGATGTGTCCGTTCTGTAAAGCAGGGAACCAGACGGTTGGCGTCGTATTGGGAATTGTTCGCGATCACTTAAGAAAATTACTATACTGCTTGTGAAACAATTACGCGGCGCTTTCCAACCAGCAGAGTGGTGTGGGTGAGAGGCCTGTGGATTCGTGAAACTTATGATTATTACAAAACATTATTGGATGTCTTGCGCCGCCGCATTTTTGCTGGCGGGAACGCCCAATTACGCTGCGGACGCGGGCGGGGCGGCGCAGGTCTTGCCGGCGAGTTCTGCGAGGGTTGAGATTTTGGGGGTCTCGGGGCTGGATTCGGCGTTGCCGTGGAGGAGTGTCGACGGCAAGCCACTCGCGGTCAGTCCGATGAAGCGCGGGATGTTCACGGATCCTGGCGAACCTGATCCGTTCCGCATTCCCATGGTGGGTGACACGGTGGGAAGCGGCGAGCAGGGCGTTCGCTTGCTGGTGAGGGTCCATGATCTCGCGCCCGGGCAGAGCTGCGATATTAAAATCCCGGGGAATCGGACGCTTGTCTGGCGTCAGGGGGATTTGAAGCACGGCGGCTCGCTGTATGCGGTGGCGGCGCTGCTGCCTCGGGCGGCCAAAGCCTTCACCGTTCGCGTGGGGGTTACGTCGATGGAGTGGAAGGATCTGGCCGACGGAGAAACACACGACGGGATGCTTTCGACGAGTGCGACGCTCGTGGAGCCGGGCGGGGCAGACCACGATATCGCGGTGGTGTTCTCCCAGCTGAGCCTGTTCGGCGCCGATCCCGGCCTGACTATCACCAGCACCGCGACGGATGTGGATACTCGGTTCGTGGGGGTTGATGCGCAGGGGAAAACCATCGCCCCCGAGATCCGAGCCTCCATGAGCGTGAACGATTTCAAGCAGGAGACGCTCGTGTTTCCCGGGATGACATTGGACGCCCTCAAGAGTGTGAAACTGCAAGGACGTCTGTATCAATGGCTGGAAGTTAAGGATATCGCGCTGCCGTCCGGGGAGTAATCAGGACGAATGAGGATTGGCGTGGGAGAGGACGCGTCCTCATATCACGTTCACGGGCCGGAAGGCGAGGTCGTGGACGCCGGCGTCCAGCAGCGTTTTGAGCAGCGAGACGGACATGATGTTCATGCGTGATTGGATCCCGTCTCCAAACACCCATGCATTGCATGGCGCGGGGCCGCCGGGTTCATTCCGAGGCTTTGACGATGCGTGAAACCGCTGGAACGCCTGCGGCGACCGTCCCCAGATGATGCCCTCGATCTGTTCTTTCGTGACCGTCAGAGGCCGCTCGGCTCGGTGTGTTACTCCCGCAATCATCTCTGTGCGCACGAGGGACTGTTTTTCGCAGCCTGGACAGGTGTCGTCCAGCCACCGCGCCGGATCGATGTCTTCACAAAACCGAAACTCTTGGGGGACGATGCTCCAGTAGTCCAAGCGCTTGAAGAGGGGGCGCAAGGCGACGCCGTTTTGGGTCAAAAGATCGTGGAGCGACGCGCTGGCGATCCATTCGCCCGGTCCGTTTTTCACGGGCTGAAGCGGGGCGCCCCCGCGCGGCGTGATGCTGAGGTCCGTGAGCTGCGTGATTTCGGTGCGCTGGCAATGGGCGCATAGCCACCGTATGTCATACGTCGTACTGAAGTTCCCAAGGGTCGCTTGAAAGGCGCTGGCGGGGGGATAGATCTCGACGACGGCGTCGTTTTTGATTTCGTCGAAGCTGGCAAAGGATTGGATGTTCATACAAGGTCGATCGCTCCACGAGATGGGACGCACATAGCGTCATTCGTTTTGATCCGTCACGTTTTTGGCGTCAATCGTCACGGCGCCGTCACGATTGAGCCGCTATACTGGTGACAGATCGAAATTATGGTTTGCGTAATACCAGTGATATCATACTCCATTTATGAGAATCGCAGGAAAACCTTGCGAAATCACAAAATACGTGATAACGTGATACTGGAAACTTTTTCGCCCATCGCGCCACTCTTATCTTCTGTCGATGGCGGCAGGGTATTTTTCAAGGAAACCTAATTATGTTTAGCCCGCGACCTGCATCACTGATTTTTATTCCACTCGCTCTGATCGGCGGCGGTCTCGCGCATTCCGCGAGCGCTGCTCCGGTGATTACCAATGTCAAGATGACCCCCGGTCTGCTGCCGCCGACCGGCGGGGTCATCACGGTGACGGCGACGATTACGGACACTGTGGCCGTGACCGGCGCGTCGGTGCGGATTACGGGCAATACCGCCGCCGCTCCCAACAACGCTTCGTTCGTGATGTCCAACGGCGGCAGTGGAACAACCTATTCCGCCAATGTCCCTTTTGGAACGCTCAACACGACTGCGGCGCCGTTCAACTGGTCCGCGACTGTTACCGCGACGGATGCATCGGCCACGCAGTCGGCGACCGTCGCTGTCCTGGCCGGTCAGCAGAACGACAATCAGCCCCCCGCGATCAGCGGGATCACGCTGACGCCGGCGACGCTGCCCTTTAGCGGCGGCCAGATCACGGTAACGGCGACCGTGGTCGATCCGTTCCGTCGTCCGACGACGGTGGGCGGCAAAGTGACGATGAACGGGGGCAACCTCGGCGATATTGCCCTGTCCAATGGGGGCGTCGGCAACATCTATACGGGGACGTTCCAGAGCGTGGTCAACAACACGACGAACACGACGGATACTTACGCCGTCAATCTGACCGCCAAAAACGATCTGGGCTTTATCAGCAGCGTGGCCGGCGGCAAGTCCGTGCAGGACAATCTCACCGCAGCGCCGGTGATTACCAGCGCGAGCGTCACTCCTTCAACCCTGCCGGCGACCGGCGGCACGATCAAGATCTCGGCGGTGGTGAACGATCCGAGCGGCCGGAAGATCACCAAAGTCCTGGCGTACCTGCCGCAGACAGCCTATGCCCTCTCCAACGGCGGCAGCGGCAACATCTATACGCTGACGCTTCAGGTGTCGGCGCAAAGCAATCCCATCACGATCACCGGCTCCGTGGCGGCGACGAACGATGTGGGACTGGTGGGCACGGCGACGGTCAACGGGGCGCAGGGCTTCGCGAATGGATCGCTTCCGGTGCTGATCGGCTTGACGGCGAACACCCCGGCGCTGAGCCCCGCGTTCGCCACGCACGGCGCCGCGAACCTGGCGCTGACGATCAACGGGCAGAACTTCGTGGGCGGCTCGTCGGTCCTGTTCAATGGAACGCCGATCCCGGCGTCGAGCGTGATCGCCACTCGGATCGTTGTCGTCATTCCGGCGGCGATGCTGGCGACGGCGGGCGCGTACAGCGTGAGCGTGAACAATCCCGCTCCGGGCGGCTCGTCCAACAGCGTTGTCTTCAACGTCCGGTAATTGCTGTTACGCATTGTGGCGGCCCTGGGAATTCCCTCCTGGGGCCTTTGCCTTTGTATCCGAAGCAGGTATCTTTGCGGGTTTCGTGGTATTAATGGGTAAGAAGCAAGGGGGCGTGCTTGCGTCTCAACGCGCGGAGCGTTGGCTCCGCAGTCTAAAATCCTTCAGAGAGTATCCTTAATGATTATCCAAAAGCTTACCTATCGCCCTTTTGTTCTTGCCGCCGGTCTGATTTTCGCGGCCGCGCCCGTGTTTGCGCAAACGCCCGTTGTGCGGATTGTGGGAGTTTCGAATTTGACTCCGACCAACGACGCCGAATGGCGCGGGGGCGACGGCAAGGCGGCCATGATCCCGAAGGCGGATTCGCGTTTTGAAGGCCTGCATTTGACGCCGGCGCCGAAAGAGCGCGGCGTTCGGTTCCTGATCGAGATTTTGAACGCTCCGAAGGAGCGCAGCTGTGATGTGCAGATCGACAAGGCGACCGGTCTCGCCTGGATCTCCTTCCCGCAGCCGGGCGACACTCGGCTCTACGCCGTGGAGGCGAACCTTCCCGAGAGTGTGCAGTCCTGCGACATGCGGGTGGGCGTGAGCAAGGCGGAGTGGCGGGATGTGGCGGAGGGAACCGGCGGTTCGACGGCTCGCGCGGGGAGTGTTTACGGCGCCGATGGGAAGCCAAAGACGTTTGAGGTGATCTTCTCGGACTTCAGCGAGTTCGGCGGCGCGCCGGGTCTGACGGTCTCCACCGCGATCACGAGTGACCAGGACATTCGCGTTGTAGGCGTGGACGCTGCGGGCGGCGTGATCGAGCCGCAGATCCGGAGCGATCAGAGCATCAACGCCATCGAGCAGCGGACCGTGACATTCCCGGGCAAGTCGGTGGACTCCCTCAAGAGCGTCAAGGTCCAGGCGCGCCCGTACGATTGGCGTGAGTTCAAGGGCGTCAAGCTGCCGCCGGTGAAGGCGTAAGATTGCGTCTGATCCCGTAGCAGCCCGCGTTCTCTTCCGAACGAGCGATTATGGTTACACAAAGTCCGCCAGCGCCGGCGGACGTCCAGCGATCGGTGACGATCGGTTCATTGCGTCTGGAGTCCGACGGCGATTTTCTGTACGCGGCGCAGCCGCGCTACGACACGCAGCGACGCCGCGTCGGTCCCGTCCTCACGGGGCTGGCGCTGTCGCATTTTCTGCTTTCGATGGGTGTTCCGCTGCTTGCGCATCACCTTTCGACTGCGGAGCGTGAGCAGATGTTGATGGCGATGTTCGACGCCCGCTGTTTCTGGATCCCCGCCGGCTACTTCGCGCTCTGCTTCCTGATCCAATCGATTTACGTCCACTGGCTGCACGCCGACCGCTTCTCCCTCATCCGCAATCCCCAAACCTTCCGCACGCAGCGCGGCTACATGCATACGCTCCCCATCGACGCACGGTTGTCCATCACTTCCCGTCTCCTCTTGCTCCGCCGCGTTTACGTCGTCTGGATAACGATCCCAGGCGCAAACGGCGCGAAGGACCGCACATTCGGCCTCGCGAACTTTCGCGCCCGCGCCGACGCGGAGCGCGCGACGGCGGCGATTGAAGGGTTCTTGAGGGCGGGGTAATATTCGCCGGCCGATCCGAGAAACGATTGCTGTCTTTCCGCGTTATTGAGAGGCATGGAATGTTTGAGACAGCGAACGAGAGCAGCAGGCGGCTTTACGCTGACCGAACTGCTAGTGGTCCTTGCGGTGATCGGCTTGATCGCCGCTATTATCGTTCCGGTTTTTCTGAATGCGCGGGGCAAGGCGCGTCAAGCGATCTGCGCGAGTAACCTGCGTCATATCGGAATGATATCGGAGATGTATTTCGCCGACAACAACGGGGCGATCTTTCCAAGTTTAGATCACGCTGATGACAGAGGCGGGATCATGCATTGGACTGGCTATGAAATCAACGGCGCGATCGATCCGGACCGAGGGCCATTGAACGACTATTTCAAGGATACAAGTGTGTGGCTGTGTCCGTCGTCCCGGAACTTGCGGCAGTTGACCGGTTCGGATCGCAAAAATCTGCCGACGTATGGTCTGAACATCGCGTTTGCGCGAGTCCAAATTGAGACCGGCTCGACGGTTCGGGTATCGCAGGCGGAGCTGCCTGCGGAAACAATCTTGGCGGCCGACTGCGCCGACTATTGGAGGAGCGGCGCGGTATGGGCCGAATACATCCGGCTTCCCTCGGATCATAACCCCAGCGCCTATGGCTGCCATCTCGGACACGCGAATGTGCTGTGGCTGGATGGCCATGTCTCCAGTCGCAAGCCGGTCCCGGCGTATGCGCAGGGCAGCCAGGCGACGATAGACGATTTGCGGCGTCAGGACTTGGGCGATATCCTGCGCGGCGCGCCGACCGGGGATGCGGCGCGCGACGATTATTATTACACCCTCAAAAAGCCTTAGGCTGAGATCGGGCGGCAGAGAGTTTACTGAATAGTGATATCGACGCCGGGTTATTGGGATGCGCTCAGTGCGAAGGACGGGCGGGCGCCGTCGTTGCCTTGCTGGGTGTCCGACACCTGGGCTGGGGAAAGCCAGTGGGTGTGGCCATCGACGAAGGCATAGTTGGCGCCGCCTCCATGACGCAGTCCCCCTGCCGGTCCGAGGTAGGTTTCGCCCGGATAGAGTCGCCGCCCGTCCTCCGGTTCGGCGAGGTCCATGGAATAGCTGGAGGAGTCTGGCCCTGGACCGGACCGGTAGGCGACTTCGGCGATTGCGACCGTGCTGGCGGGAAATTCAACGCGGACATCGGAAATCCCCAGGGCATGCGAGGGCGGGGTGTTTTCCAGGATAGCGTCATACAGCGCGCTGTTCATCGCGTAGCCTTTGGCGCGGTTGACGTTGGGGAGAGCGGGTGTGGGTTCCCAAACGGCGGGGACGGCGACCGAAGGACACCGAAAGACGCTTTCCGACAGCGCATAATTCATGACAAGCCCGGCCCAGTCGGTCTTCTTGGTGTGAAGCGGCGGAAACCGGCTGTCGTTATCCTGCGTATAGGCGGTGAGGGCCAGTTCGATCTGCCGCATGTTGGAGAGGCAAGCCGCGCGTCGTCCCTTCTCCCGGGCGCTGAGAAACGCGGAAAGCAGGATGGCGGCGAGGATCGCCACGATAGCCAGGACGATCAATAACTCAATCAAAGTAAACGCCTGGCCGGCCAGGCGATGCGCGCGCTCCGTCATCGTTTCTCATGTCCTGATATTCCCGCTGGGGCGTTCGGCGGTGAACCGCCGTGGAGATACCCCAAATCAGAGAGGTATTGCAAGTGAGCGAGAAGAAAAGCGCGTCCATGAGCGCGGTGAAGGGTGGGCCGTCTGCTGTTAGTGATGCAAAACCGAATACAGAATTGCCAATCCAAAGAGAATGGTGGCGGCGCCGCCCAACCGGATCTCCCATAAATGCCAGTTGCTCTGGTATTGCTCCAGTTGCTCACGATGCAGCCGAAGCAGGATTTTGAGCCGAGGTGTCTGCTCTATGTGCCTTTTGATGTCGTACTGACGAACCTTTTCGGCCCGGAAGATAACGCACCCTCCCACGGCGAATAGGATCAGCGCGGTGACGCAGGCGCCGAGCGGCGTGGTGTAGATGATCTTGGGCCAGTAGGGATTGTCGGGCATGGAACGATCGTTCTTTCGGTGTGACGGCGATGATTTTCATTATCGGCATTCGTTCGCCGTCTCTCCATTCGAAAGATGTGTTTGTGTATACGGAACAATTTTCTGCGCCTGTATAAAACATGAAACAGATAATCATCGACCTAATAGCTTATTGTGAGGATCAGTATTCCTCAGATGTCGTTTTGTCTGCGTTCGGCAGATGGGGCGAGGAAGACGTGCATTCCGCAGCGCACGCGGTTATCAGATGTTTGTCATGGGATAGAAGTGGTCATAAGAAGGATCGGTTTGGGAAAATGAGGCTCCCTCCTGTGAGTGATTTCACCAAAATGGTGAGGCAGTGGGTGACGGAAACGCCCGAACTGGCTGCATTGTTCGAGGTGCGAGAAGACGACATTTACTTACGAGACGATCTGCCAAGCCAAGAAGTTGATGATATGGCGGCGTGGGCTCACGAATCCATGTTGCGGAATGTGCATGTGCGCCCCATGTAAGGAGAGGCGCGCTGTCAAGCTGGTCCTGGCAAACTGGCATGAATAGAGTGCGTTGTTTCTGCGTGAGGACGACTGGAGGCCTTATTGATTTCGAACGACTGTAGCACCGGTGATGATCTTGAAATTCTGGTACACTATCGAACAGAATGGTTGTGTCTTAACGATCGTGCAAGCGTTAGCGAATCGTGGGCGTTGACTTAGTCTAGGAGGGCGAATGTCTCTTTATGAATTAGCAGTGATGGGCAATCCTTCCGCCGAACAAATCGATGGACTTGTCGGCTATCTCACGCAAGCCGTTGATTTATTTGGACTGCGTCTTCACCAAGAAGTCGCATTTTCTATTTGTCCCACGCAATTCCATCCACCCAATCGAATTTCGTCCGCAGTCGCCTTTTTCGGCGGCGCAGGCGTTTCAGGCGCCGGATTGAGCGCAATCTTGAGAGCTGGTATTTCCGTTCTGCCAATTGCGTCCTCCGCCGAATCCGTGAAGACGGAAATCCCCTCACAACTCCAATCATTGAACTGTATGATTTATGGATCTGACGGACCGCAGCGTATTGCTATGGCTCTTTTAGAATGTGTTGGGCTGCTGCCGCGTCAGCGTCGCATCTTCCTTAGTTATCGCCGTGGTGAAGCCCGAGGCGCGGCGCTGCAATTGTTCGATGTACTCTCCTCTCGACTATTCGACGTATTTTTAGATACCCATGGAATTGCGCCTGCCGAAGATTTTCAAACGATACTTTGGCATCGTCTATGCGACTCGGATGTTCTCGTGATGCTTGATACAGACACGTATTTTGACAGCCGGTGGACATCCGCCGAGTTTGGGCGGGCTCTTGCGAAAGGGATATCGGTTTTGCGCATCGGATGGCCGAGCGTACGCCCCTCAGCGCGTACGTTGACGGCCAGTCAGATCGACTTAACTCACGACGAAGTTGACATTGACAGCGGACGCATTGCGGATGAGGTGATTGATCGGATTTGCACTCAACTGGAAATTGTACGCAGTCAGAGCCATGCGATTCGAGGCCGCAATCTCATCAGCAAGATTCAGAACGGCGTCGAGTGCATTCAAGGACAAGTGACGGGAGTGGGACTTCATAACGCGATCCACGTGACTCTGCCGGATGGGAGGAAAGTCGTTGTTTATCCCACGGTTGGGATCCCCACATCCGTCCACTTAAATCAGGCGCTGGACGCCGCGCCGGATCACTCCGTGGCTGTTGCCTATGACCACGTCGGCCTCCACCAAAAATGGGCGAGGCATTTGGATTGGCTTGGGGAAAATATCAAAACTGTACGCTGGATTAAGGCCGACGAAGCCGCCTATATCTTGGCGGATTGGTAAGGGGTGAGTGATGCGTGCGATTTTCTTATCGGCCAGTGTGCCCATTGCCGGCAGAGGCAATTTTCATGAGAGCGCCAATCCCTTTCTCATCCTGTGCGCGGTGCGGGAGTTTGTCACGGCGGCGCTTGGGCGGCGGACGATTGTTTGGGGTGGGCACCCCGCGATTACGCCAATGATCTGGTCTGTGTGTGAAGATCTCGGTGTGAATTATTCGAAGGCCGTGGTGCTCTATCAGAGCAATTTCTTCAAAGATCTTTACCCGGAGGAAAACCAGCGCTTTGGCAATGTCGTTTATGTAGACGCCGTTCCCGGCGATCGGGACGCAAGCCTATTGCGCATGCGCCAGGCGATGCTTTCGCGAGACGATCTCAGCACCGCCGTTTTCATCGGCGGGATGGAAGGCGTCTTGGCGGAATACGATCTGTTTACGCAGTTCCATCCAGACGCCAAAGTCCTCGCGGTTCCCGCGCCCGGCGGAGCTGCGCTGCAGCTGGCTAAGAGTTTGGGTGTGACAACCGAGACGGATCTACAGGACATTGATTTCACAAAGCTCTTTCACACAGCATTGGGCATTTTGCCGAATGAAAAGCGTGTGTGATCAAGCGTAATCGACGCCTCCTTCTTTGAGGTAATGACGACAATGCTGAAGCCCTCCACAACCCCATCGCCACTCATTACTGAACCCGTCGCCTCGCCGGCGAGTGCGTTCATTTCCTACGCTCGTGAAGACGAGGCCATGAAAGACGCCATTGCAGACGCGCTAATTGCCTCTGGCGTTACAGTGACCTGTGATAAGCTGCTCAAGCCAAGTCGCGACTATC
>JAOQAA010000107.1 GCA_025963815.1 Capsulimonas sp. | reverse complement strand
GAGAAGTCGAAAGTCAACAAAACGAAACGCTTCACTCGCAAACCGAACATCGGAGGCGCTCTCCGAAATCAAATGACACGCAGGAGATCACGGGGAGCATAGCCAAATGAGAGGGGCGTGTTCCCAGCCTCGCGATGTGAGGCGGACTGCGGAAACCCGATTTCGGAGAAGAAATGACTATGATCGCCCCCACTCTGCGCGAACTGCTGGATGTCGCCGTGGACGCCGCTTACCTCGCTGGCCGCAGCACCCTCGGGCACTTTCAGACCGGCCTGCGCCCCGAACTCAAAGCCGACAACACCCCCGTGACCATCGCGGACAGAGAGGCCGAAAAGATCCTGCGGGCGCGAATTGCGCGCGACTTCCCCTCCCACGCCATTCTCGGAGAAGAAGAAGGCGAAAGCGCGGGGGAAGCCGACTACCGCTGGATACTGGACCCCATCGACGGCACCAAGTCATTCGTCGCCGGCGCGCCACTCTACGGTGTCTTGGTTGGCGTTGAAGTGCGCGGCGAACCGTCCGTGGGCGTGATCTACATTCCCGCGCTAAACGAAATGGTTTCGGCGGCTACCGGCCTCGGCTGCACCTGGAACGGCCGCCCGTGCCGCGTCTCCGACGTGGACAATTTAGAAGACGCCTTGGTTCTCACCACCTCCGTCACAAGCTGCCAGAAGCGCTCCGACGCCTACGACCAGATCGTATCGCGCACACGCATTCAGCGCACCTGGGGCGACGCCTTCGGCTACGCCATGGTCGCCACCGGACGCGCCGAAGTGATGATGGACTCCGCGATGAGCCCCTGGGACTGCGCCCCGATGCTTCCGATTATGCGCGAAGCCGGCGGTCACTTCTCCGACTGGACGGGCAAACCCACCATCCACGGCGCCGACGCCGTCGCGACCAACGCCGCGCTGGCGGGGCCGGTGATGGAGATTTTGAAGAGCGAGAAGAAGTATTAACCCGCCGCGTATACTAACGCCCGTTTGAACTTTGACGACGCGCTTCTCTATATGCAGGGACGACTTCGCCTGGGCGTGAAGCTGGGAAACGAGCGTTTCCTGGCTCTCTTGGAACGGGCGGAAAATCCCCAGGACCGACTGGCGGTGGTGCATATCGCCGGCACCAAGGGCAAGGGCTCCACGGCGTCCTTCGCCAGCAGTATTCTCACCGCCGCCGGATACCGGGTCGGCTCGTATATGTCCCCGTTTGTCTATGACGTTCGAGAACGCATCCAAATCAATGGCGAGATGATCCCACGCGAGGATTTCGCGCGCTGGGTTGCAATACTCAAACCCCATATCGAAGCGATGGAAGAGACTGAACTGGGCGCCACCACGGAGTTCGAGCTCAAAACAGCGATCGGGCTTTGTTATTTCGCTGAACAAAATGTCGACTACGCCGTCTTGGAAGTAGGACTGGGCGGGCGGCTCGACGCCACCAACGTCATTCCCCACCCACTAGTGACCGCAATCACCAATATCGGCTTCGATCACGTCGAACTGCTGGGCGATACGCTGGGCAAGATCGCCTGGGAAAAGGCGGGGATCGTGAAGCCCCGCGTCCCATGCGTCACTGGGGTTACGGCGGGGAGCGAAGCGGATGACGCCATCGCGGGCGTCTGCCGCGAGAAAGATGCGCCGCTGCATCATGTGACTTCGGGCGAGGGCGAGTTCTCTTACCATGCCGAAGACGACGCGTTGTCGTTCCAGACACCTCGGCGGCGCTTGACCGATTTAAAGCTGCGGATGCGCGGCGCCTTCCAGCATGCGAACGCGGCGGTGGCGGTGGCGGCTTTAGATGCGATTGTCGATGAACGGCGTCCGGTTCTGCCCGATGATCGGGTAAAATGGGGATTGGAAAACGCCTTCGCGCCGGGACGATTGCAGCAGATCGCGGATCGGCCGGCGATTGTGGTGGATGTTGCGCACAACGAGCTCTCCGCGCAGGCGCTCGCCGATGCCCTGCGCTCGGATTACGGCGCCGAGAAACGACGCTTGATCCTGATCGCGGGGCTTTCGAAGAACCATGCGCCGGACACGTTTTTGAAGCCGCTCGCGGCGCTCCATCCGGCGATCTTCATCGCGACGCAGCCTGCGTTCCATCCGCGCGAAGCGACGGAAGTTGCAACGGCGGCCAGCGCGCTGGGAATACCGAATGTGCGGATTGCTCTGAGCGTTCCCGACGCCGCGCGGGCCGCGCTAGCGGACGCCGCGCCGGGCGATTTGATCTGCGTCACCGGATCGTTTTATACCGTGGGGGACCTGCCCCCGCAGCTCTGGCGGGATTTGCTCGCCGAAAGGAAATAATCTTCATGCCTTATCAGGGTCTCACCGCCGCAATCGTCAGCGGCATCTCCATCTTGTTCGTCGTCACTCTCTGGGCAATCGGCCTCGCCATCGAGAAAGACAGCATTTCCAAGAACCACGACGATACTCACTAGCCGCCCGTCGTTCATTTCGCCTTTGAAGCCGCACGCTTAAGATCGCTGTCGATCGTGCTCTCAAGTCCTTTAGAAATAGCCATGCAGTCTCCGGCCGCCCCTTCCTTGTGGGAGTGTGGCCCCGGAACTACCCTGGAGATCTCTCATGACCAAGGAGTACGAATCGTATTTCGAAACGCTTGAGCGCCTGCGAATGGACCTGCTTTATACCGTCTCCGCCTTGCCGCCGGATGCGCTGATGCGCAGCCCGGACGGCGACGCCTGGTCGGTGCAGCAGCATGTCCATCATCTGCTGCTGTCCGACGAAGAAGTAATTCGCCAGGCCACGCGCCCTTCGCAAAGCCGCAAGCCACGCAGCCCAAAATCCCTCTGGACCGTGGCGCTCGTCTGCCGCGCACCGCACGTCTTTCCGAATATTCCCGTCCCCGAAGATCTCATGGATCCTTCTGAAGCCGGACGTCTGGCTCTGGACGAAATGACGGCGCGCTGGGACGCCACCCGCGCCCTGCTCCGCCATCACCTCAAGCATCTCACACCCTATTCTCGCGGCTTGACGATGTACCAACACCCCATGACCGGCCGTCTCGACACCATCCAAACCCTGCGCCTCATGGAAGCCCACACCACCCATCATTTCCGCAAGATTCGGGCGCTGACCGGCAATTGACGCCCAGCCGTTCTACCCACCCCGTCGCTTCGCGCCACCCCTCCGGTGACCCACCCCGGCCTTCGGCCACCCCTCCCGCAACGGGAAGGGTTAATAAGAGCTACTCGGGCGAGAGCCGTCTGCGTTATTCTCAGAACTCCCTTCCCGTTGCGGGAGGGGTGGCCGAAGGCCGGGTAGGGTCATCGGGGTACGAGGATGACGGTGGCCTTAGTCCTACACCCGTCGCTTCATAAACCATTAGCCCAGG
>JAOQAA010000346.1 GCA_025963815.1 Capsulimonas sp. | reverse complement strand
GCGGCGTATCCTGGCAATGGGTGCTGCTGACCGAAACCGCGATCACATTCGCGGGAATTTTCAGCTTCGAGATGCTGCGCGGCTTCGCTCGCATGAAGCGCCTCAAACCGAAGTCCAGGCGCGCCCTTTAAGCTTGACCGAAGAGAGGATCGTTGTTCACAATATCGATATACCCGCGAACTCATAGTCGATTTGGTTTTGGATATGAAATAAGGCCATAGTATGTCCATAATTGGCTATTGACTCATGATGACTCGCGTGGTAAACTCTTATTGGTAGTTTGGATATATTATGGTCATTGCTTCTGATCTCTCAAAACGACGTCTTCCCGCTTATCTGGAAGTGAGCCAGAACCTGCGCGAGCGGATCGAAGCTGGGCAGTATGCGCCGGGAGAATGGCTGCCGGCGGAGCGAGATCTCGCGTTGGAAATGAAAGTCAGTCGGCCGGTTATTCAGGCGGCCTTCAAGCATTTGCGCGAGGAAGGCGTTCTTACTCAGCAAGGCCCCGGGCATCGGCCGCGCGTGAGCGACCAGATCGGCGCCATGGACGATCGAGGCTCGCCTGGGCCTAAATCGCAGACGATTGTGGCCATTATGTCCAATGGTCCAGGGCTGGTTTGCGGGCATAACATCCTGCATGGGATCAATACGGCGCTTCGCGAGACGGAAGCGCCCTACCAGCTTGTCATTTACGATACCGATGAAGCTTACAAGCAGCGAAATGACGATGCGACCGATCCGTCGTGGGAGCGAAAATATCTCGAACAGGTGGAGCGGGACGGCGCCGCCGGCGTAATCTTATTCCACAGCGCGGGCAAGGAAACGACGCCCGTGATTGCTCGCATCCAGCAGCAGGGAATTCCGGTAGTGATGATCGATCGCTATTCGGACGACATTGATTGCGATTTCGTGGGCACGGACAATCGGTCCGCCGCAAAAGCCGCAGTTGAGCATCTGATTGAGCTGGGCCACCGCCAGATCGGCTATGTGCTCGCCGGCGAGCGGGTGACTTCCGTGGAAGAGCGGCTGGCCGGTTACCGAGCCGCGCTCGAAGCGAATGGTATCCGCTATGCGCCGGAGCTGGTGATGTCCGCCTGCTCCCCGGCGCGGCCCGCGCTGGAGTATTTTTCGAAGATGGAGAAGCCGCCCACCGCGATCTTCGCGGTGCACGACTTTGTGGCGTTCGAGCTCATCCACGAAGCGGAGAAGATGGGAATACGGACGCCCGAAGATCTGAGTATCATCGGGTTCGACGATATCGAATCCTATGGGCCCCGCGCGGGCATATTGACGACGGTTCGCCAGCCTTTCCTGGAAATTGGCCGGCGCGCGGCGGAGCTTGTGCTGAGCCGTCAAAGCGCTCCGGCGCAGCGGGCGAACAGACACATTTTCTTGCCGGCGACGCTGATCGTCCGAAGTTCGTCCGCCGCTCCACGGTCCGCCGCGAAGGATAACTTTGTTGTTCCAGCCGATTTTTTGACGAAGGGGGATGGTTAAAGCCAGACTGACATCGGACTCTCTTGAAAACATATTCATCATACGAGACTTAATCCAATAGGGAAAGGCAGTGTTATGAAACGGAACCAAGCGTTTACTCTGATCGAATTGCTAGTAGTCATCGCAATAATCGCGATTCTGGCTGCAATCCTTTTTCCTGTCTTTGCGGCGGCGCGCGCCAAAGCCAGGGACATCACGACGATCTCCAACCTCAGGCAGGTGTCCATCGGAGCGCTGCAGTATCAGCAGGACAACGATGGCTACAGCATGGTCTACCAGCTTTACGATTATCCGTGGAGCGGCTGGGGCGTTCTGATGCAGCCCTATCTCAAATCGACCAGCGTCTGCTTCGACGCGCAGAGATCGGTACCCTACGTCCAGATCGATCCTGCCGGCCAATGGGGATGGAGTACGACCATCGCCATCAATCGGTTCGGATATGCGTCCGCGTCACGCAGCGCGGCGGATCAGGTCAATCCTGACCAGCTGCAGAGCCCCTCGACTCGCGCTGCGTTTGTGGCGCAAGGGGATGCGGTGGATAAAAACCCCGCGACGAGCAGCGATCTCTACTCGATGCACTGGATCGACGGACAGCGCTCCGCCTGTCCGAACACGGCCAATTACAAAGACCCCAATCAATGGCAGTATAATCGTGTCTATCAAGGCGCAAAAGATTATCACCGGGGGACACTTCCCGTCGCGTTCGCCGATGGCCATGTGAAGGCGATTAATATGTCGCAGTATATTGGGGGCGATAAAACTTATGGCGATTGCGAAGCGAAGTATTTTGATTCCAATGTCAGCGCCGCTCCGGGCACAAAAGAGTACAAGCTCCAGGAGATGTGGGGTCGGTGGTGGGACTCGTCGTTCTAACACTGGGCATTAAAGCGATTAATGGAATACAGGAAGCCCTCAGATGTCCTCTGAGGGCCATCCCTGCGTTCACTGGGAGGAGAACATCGATATGACAGGAAAACTCTCCCCCAAGGTGTTTTGGGGGATCTGCATCGCGGTGGTGGCTGCCGTGGTTGCGATCGTGGCCATTTTCATCCGCAGCAGCGATCCCGCGGCGCAGGGCCCAATCGCGTATAAGAAATACGATATGGGAGCGCACATGCAAGAGATACGCGGCAAAGAAGCGACGGGGCGCTGACGCGCCCCAAGCCAGACTCCTTCAGCCGGCGCTAATGCCCACCGCCCTGGGCCGGGCCGGCGCTGGGCTTTGGCTTGCGAATCAAGAGAATGGCGGGCGCCGTGCAGACGAAGCACATCAGGATGAGCATGAAGGCGTCATCGTAGGCGAGTGTGCGGGCCTGGCGCATCAAGGTCTGCGCCATGATGCCGAGTGCCTGCTGTTTGGCGTCGAAGAGCGACGAGCCGTGGATATGCAGTGTCGCCGTCAGCCCCTGCAGACGCGATTCGAAGATCGAGTTGCCGCTGGTGTAATGCGGCAGCAGGTGTATCCGGTGAAACTGTGTCATGTTTCCGATGTAAGTCGCTAGAACGGCGATGCCGAAGGATCCGCCGAGCTGCCGCGAGAGGTTGATCAGACCGGACGCCTGCTGGATCTCCTGCGGCTTCAGACTGCTGAAGGCGGCCATGTTGATTGGGGTGAATAGCAGACCTAGCCCTAAGCCGCGGATCAGCAGCGCGAAGCTGGCGCTCTCCTGGCCGCTCTGCGGCGTCATATGGCCCAGGTCCCACATCGACGCCATAAAGAGAATGACGCCCAGGCAAAGCAGCAGGCGAAGGTCCACCAGCGGTTTGCTGCCGTTTAAGAGGCGTCCGCAGACCAGGGCGCTGAAGGCTGTCGCGAGGCCGCCCGGAAACAGGGCGAGCCCTGTCTGAGTTGGCGTGAATCCCAGAATGTCTTGTGTGAAGACCGGGAAGATGTAAATGCCGCCAAACAGGCCGAAGCCGAGGGAGAGAAACAGGAACAAGCAGGCTGACAACTGACGGTTATGCAGCACACGGAAATTCACGACCGGAGTCGCGTTGCGCGGCGATAGCTCCCAGGCGAGCATCGACGCCAGAGACAGTCCCGAGACAATGGCGAGACGCAGAATCCAGGGATCATTGAACCAGTCGTTCTTTTGACCTTCCTCCAGCACATACTGCATCGTGCCGAGGCCCACGGCGAGCAGTCCGATGCCCAGCCAATCGATCTTCGCCTTGCTGAGAGGCGTGGGTGGGTCATGAAGAAACGTTGTTACGAGCGCCATCGACGTCAGTCCAATCGGGATGTTGATGAAGAAGCACCAGCTCCAGGTGTAGTTGTCCGTGATCCATCCGCCCATCGTCGGTCCGATCGTCGGCGCCACGATGATGCCCATCAAAAAGATCGCCTGGACCATCCCCTGTTCTTCTTTGGGAAAGATTTGCCGCAAGGTCGCCTGCGCCGTGGAGAGCAGCGCCGCGCCGCCCGCGCCCTGGAGGATACGCCAAAAAACGATCTCAATCAGGCCCCGTGATGTGCCGCAGAAGAACGATGAGATAATAAAGAGGAAGATCGAAAAGGTCAGATATCGCTTGCGTCCAAAGCGCGCCGTCAAGAACGCAGTCATCGGGAGCACGACGACATTGGACAGGATGTAGCCCGTGGAGACCCACGCGATATCCTGCACCGTCGTGCCCAGATTTCCCGCCATCGTCGGAAGCGAGACATTCACGATGGTTGTGTCAAGCACTTCCATCATTGACGCCATGATCAGTCCCAGCAAAATCAGCCAGCGCGTTGCGATGAGTTCGCTCGGCGGGTTTCCCGCCGCGACCTGGGTCGCCATTTTTGCATCTCTCCGTTCTTACGTAAACAAAACAGGCATCATATTGTATCACGTCGCGCCGCATTTAGACAATCTGGGAAATATTTCAACAGTTAAGAAAATATTTTAATGGTCTGCGAAATGTATGAACGAGCGATTCTTTAACAGTTTTGAGTAAAATCATGGTAGAAAGAGTGGGTTATAGAAGATTTTCGCCTCGCAGAGCGCTGCGGACGTGCATACGGCGAAATACAATGGTATACTGAACGGGAACAAATTGGGATCGCATTTTCGTAGATAACTTCTTGCGAATAACGACCTTGGGGAGAGCCTTGACAATACGCGAGTTTATGGACCGGAATTACCGGCACTTCAATTCCGCAGTCTGTGTAGACGCCGCGAAAGCGTGGAATGAGCATTTAGAAAACGGCGGGAAGATGTTCCTGACGCTGGCCGGCGCGATGAGCACGGCGGAGCTGGGGATTTCTGTCGCTGAGTTGATTCGGCAAGACAAGGTGCACGGCATTTGCTGTACCGGCGCGAACCTGGAAGAAGACGTCTTCAACCTGGTGGCGCACACGCATTACGAGCGAATCCCGGGATACCGGGCGCTGACCGCCGAGGACGAAGTCGCGCTGCGCGACCGGGGCATGAACCGTGTGACGGACACGTGCATCCCTGAGGATCAGGCGATCCGGCGTATTGAAGACCACGTTCTGGAGCTTTGGAAAAAGGCTGACCAGGCGGGCGCTAGTTATTTCCCTTATGAGTTCATGTACCAGCTGCTCGGCAGCGGGGTTCTGGAAGGATCGTATGAGATCGATCCCAAGGATTCCTGGCTGCTGGCCGCGCGGGAGAAAAATCTGCCGATTTTTGTTCCCGGCTGGGAGGACTCGACACTGGCCAATATCTTCACGAGCCATGTGATCAGCGGTGATATCAGTCGTTACGGCGTCGTAAAAACCGGCGTGGAACTGATGGGCTTTCTGGTTCATTGGTATAAGGAGATCACCGCCAACTCGTCGCTCGGCTTCTTTCAAGTCGGCGGCGGCATTGCCGGAGACTTCCCGATCTGCGTCGTTCCGCTGATCGCCCAGGACCTCCAGGAAGAGTGCCGGCTCTGGGGCTACTTTGCCCAGATCAGCGACAGCACAACCTCGTATGGCTCGTACAGCGGGGCTGTGCCGAATGAGAAGATCACCTGGGGAAAACTCGATTCGTCGACCCCCAGCTTTATCATTGAATCGGACGCGACTATCGTCGCTCCGCTTATCTTCAACTACGTGCTAGGCAACTAAGCACGACGTTCTAGGAAACTAGCCGGTCACACAGGAAAATTTTTATTCGAAGAATGAAAAATCACACAACTTATGGCGCCCACTTAACACTCCGAATTGCAAACATCGAACGACGGCATGCTCTTCAAGGCCCCCACGGGGTCTCGGATCTGCTCGTCGACTTAATCGACCGGATCGGCATGCGCATCCTGGCCGGACCCCTCACGGCTGAGGAGACTGGGGACCCGGAACGCCGCGGCTGGTCCAGCGTGGCGATTCTTTACGAGTCCCACTGCGCGATCCACACTTATCCAGAACTCGGGGAAGCATTCCTCGACGTGTTCTCCTGCAAGACATTTCCCATCGCCGCCATCACCACGCTGCTGACAGAGCGCTTTGGCGAATTCGCGATCGTCGAGCAAAGTCTCACTGACCGCGGCATTCACTGGGGACCGAACGTCGAGAAAGAGCTCGCCTCCTGGGTGCTGACTCGGAGCGGGAGCTAGGACTCATGCCCGGCTATTCGTTTCTTCCGCCATTCAACTTCCTGGGCCTCGCCCCGGAAGACAGCGCCTATGAGACCAGCCGGGCTCTGATCCTCCCGATCCCATACGACGCCACAACAAGCTACAAGGGCGGCGCCAAGGACGGCCCTCGGGCCATTCTCGAAGCCTCCGCCCAGATTGAGCTTTACGACGTAGAGCTGGACGCCGAGCCGGCGCTGGAGTGGGGGGTACACACGCTTCCCGCTCTCGCGCCGGATCTGCGCTCGGCTGAAGACGCCGTCAAATCCATCGCCGCCGCCGTCGCCGACCTGCCCTGCCGCGAAAAACTGCTCTGCGTTCTCGGCGGCGAGCACACCGTTAGCGTCGGAGTCGCGCGCGGCCTCCACTCCCACTTCGGTGAATTCGTGACTGTGCAGCTCGACGCCCACGCGGATCTGCGCGACGAGTACCACGAAACCCCGTTCAGCCACGCCTGCGCCGCCCGGCGTATCTTAGAACTCGGCGGCGAAGTCATCCAATTCGGCATCCGATCCCTGGACCGCACCGAAGCCGACTTCCTCAAAGAGAACCCCGACAAAGTCACCGCGCACCTCGCCTCCCAAATGCGCCGCGATCGCTCCTATCTCACCGCCTTAGTCGAGAAAATCAAAGGCAAGCAAGTCTTCCTCACCATCGACCTGGACGCCTTCGACCCCAGCGTCATCCCCGCGACCGGCACCCCCGAACCCGGCGGCCTGCTGTGGTACGACGTCCTGGAGATCGTCCAAACCGTCGCCCGCGAAAGCACCGTTATCGGCTTCGACGTCGTCGAACTCGCCCCCATCCCCGGCCTGCACGCGCCCGATTTCACGGCGGCGAAACTCGTCTACAAA
>JAOQAA010000060.1 GCA_025963815.1 Capsulimonas sp. | reverse complement strand
CCCCCTGCCCCCCAATCCTGGGGGAGGAATCAAGAATCCCCCTGGCCCCCAAAGGGGTAAAAGCTCATATTTGTCCACGTGACAAATCTTTGCCACGCAAACGTTGTTATGGTTTACACCCCTTGTGGGGGCCGGGGGGCATCTTCTCCTCCCCCAGGATTGGGGGCAGGGGGGCCGAATCGTATGCTCAAACGCCCTTCACCTCATAAACACCGCCCTTCGCAGCCGTGAACGAAATCACATCGCCATCCGTCCTACTCACTACGGCCTTGCCGTGTTCCGTGATCGAAACAGACCCCGCGCTTCGCACTTTGAGAGAGCCGTCCCGGCGGGGGCGGATCGTGGCGGATTGGAGCCGGCCGCCTGTCCAGGCAATGTCGATGTCGGAGGCGCCGGGGCGGGCGCGCAGGCCGTGGACGTGACCGTTGGGCCAGGCCGTGGGGAGCGCGGGAAGCAGGTGGATCGTGTCCGAGTGGCTTTGCAGGAGCATTTCGCAGATGCCGGAAACGGCGCCGAAGTTGCCGTCGATCTGGAACGGCGGGTGCAAGTCAAACAAGTTAGGCGCGGTGCGCTGCGGGGTAAGCAGCATCGAGATCATCTTGTGCGCGTGGTCGCCGTCTTCGAGGCGCGCCCAGAGATTGATCTTCCAGCCCATGCTCCAGCCGGTGGCGTCGTCGCCGCGAATCTCCAGCGACTTTTGCGCCGCCGCGAAGAGTTCGGGCGTGGCGCGCTTGGTGATCTGGCTGCTCGGGTAGAGGCCGTAGAGATGCGAAACGTGGCGGTTGTGACGGTCGGGCGACTCCATGTCCCAGTCGTCGAGCCATTCGCGCAATTGCCCGGCCTTGCCGATGCGGTCCGGGGCGAGGCGGGCGCGGGCGGTGGTGAGACGGGCGCGGAAGTCGGCGTCCACGCCAAAGAGCGCGGCGGCGCGGCGGCAGGCGTCGAAGAGGTCGCGCAGCAGTTGGTTGTCCATCGTCGGCCCAGCACAGAGAAAGCCGCCGGCGTGCGGGATCTCAGGGGAGACCGACGGGCAGGTCACAAGATAATGCTGTTCGGGATGCTCGACCAGCGTGTCGAGAAAGAACTCGGCGGCGCCCTTCATCACGGGATAGTGGCGGCGTAGGGCGTCTTCATCGCCCGTAAACTCATAGTGATCCCAGAAGCTTTTGCACAGCCACATGCCGCCGCTGGGCCACATTCCCGACGAGGCGGCGTCCACCGGCGCGGTTCCGCGCCAGGCGTCCGTGTTGTGATGCGTCACCCAGCCGCCAGCGTCGTACTGGGTTTTGGCCGTATGGCGGCCGGTCACGGAAATGTCGCCGATCATGTCGAACAGCGGCTCGTAGCATTCGATCAAATTGGCGGGCCCGGCGGGCCAGTAGTTCATCTCGGTGTTGATATTGATCGTGTACTTGGAGCTCCACGGCGGGTCCATCTCGTGGTTCCACAATCCTTGCAGCGTCGCGGGCTGGCCGCCGGGGCGCGAGCATGAGATCAGCAAATAACGCCCAAATTGGAAATGCAGGGCGGCGAGCTGCGGATCATCGCCCTTTTGGAAGGCGGCCACACGCTCGTTTGTCGGCAGCTTCGCTGACGCCGATGTTCCGAGGTCAATGGCGACCCGGTCGAATAGCTTGCGATAATCGGCGAGATGCGCCTCGCGCAAACGGGCGTAAGGCTTTTTTGCAGCCGCGTTGAGATACTTTTGGGCGAGCGCGGGGGCGTCCCCGCTCACGTCTTCATAGTTTTTGTAACTGGTGGCGATGGAGATCAGCAGGGTGACGGCATTCGCGCCTTCGACGGTAAGCTTCCCGTTCTCGGACGTCACATGGCCGCCCTCGGCCTGCACGCGCGCGAGAGCCTGGAACTTGACCGCGCCTGGGACGCCGCCCCGGTCGCCGCTTCGCCCATCGATTGCGATGGTATGGACATCGGGCGACGAAGCTGTGATATTCTGGGGACTGTCAAAGGCGGCAGTGAAGCTGATTTTCCCAGACTTGCCCGCCGTCATGCGCACGGCGATCACATTGTCCGGCGCGCTCGCGAATGTCTCACGCGCGAATTTGACGCCACCGGCCATATATTCGACGTGCGTTGTGGCTGAAGCGAGATCCAGATCGCGCCGATAATCGACGATGTCGCCGCTATCGGCAAAACTCAGCTTGAGATTGCCCACCGTCTGATACGGCATTTGCCCGGCGGGCTTGCCCATGAACTTCGCGTTCACTAACTCTTCGGCTTCATGGAACTTGCCTGCGAAGACCAGACTGCGAATCTCCGGTAATGCCGCCAGCCCATCGGGGTTGTCGTAGTTGTGCGGCCCGCCGCCCCAGAGCGTTCCTTCGTTGAGCTGGAGCGTCTCGGTATCGACGCCACCATACACCATCGCCGCTAGCCGACCGTTGCCGATCGGCAAGGCTTCCAGCCACTCCTGCGCGGGCCTCTGATACCAAAGCGCCAGGGCGCTTGACGGCCCAGCCTTCGCGCCGGCGACCTCACGTATCCAATTCGTGTTCGTCAAAACCAATGCTCCATGGATCGGCGCCAGCGTCCGTCCCGGCGCCGCCGGAAATACCCATTCGCCGACTGCCCCGCTCACACTCTTTGCCGGATCGGCGGCGCGCGCCGCGATCTCAGCGGCCGTCAGCGCTCGATTGTAGACGGCGGCGCGCTGGATGCGCCCGTGAAAGGCGTTGTTTCCCTCTGGGTCGGCCCCCACCGTCAGCGGAACCTTCGGCGTCGTCATCGGCGAAAAATCGCCATCCGTGAGCGCGGCGACCTGCCTACCGCCCACATAGAGCGCGAACGTTTTGCCCGATGCGCTGTAAACGCCGGCGACATGCGTCCAGCGATCTTCTGGCAATTTCGCATCATAAGAGCAAGCACCCTTCGCCACGATCATGCGCAGTGAGTTCCCCGGATACGTATCCAGCGTAAAGCCCTCCGACGTCCCCGCGACCAGCTTGTCCAAGATCCGTCCACCGCCCTGCTCCATCGGCGACGCCTTCACCCACGCTTCCAGCGTAACGGCGTCCGTGAGGTTCAGCGCGGGGTCGATCTTGCTGCGCAGCAGTGGCGCGTGCGGCCCAAGGGCCATGCCGTCCGAGGAAGGCGCATCCGCCGCCCGCGCGGGATTTGCCTGCCAGGGATTGAGAAGAAGGGGGCCGGCCAGGGCGGCCCCAAAGCCCGCTTTGAGAAAATCGCGTCGCTGCATTGAAAGTACCTTTGATGTGTGAATGGTATTAAAAGCGTGTCCGTGTTCTACCCGCCCCGGCCTTCGCCGCCCCCTCCCGTGTTACACCCACCCCGGCGCTTCGCGCCACCCCTCCCGCAACGGGAAGGGTTTGTAAGAAGTACTCTTACGAATGCCGTCTGTGTTATCGATCCTAACTCCCTTCCCGTTGCGGGAGGGGT
>JAOQAA010000042.1 GCA_025963815.1 Capsulimonas sp. | reverse complement strand
CTTGCTTGGGTTTGTCAACCCTTGTCGGAAAGTCTTTTTAGTATACTTGGGAAGGCTTCGGGTTTGGAGCCTTGCGGCTCCGCGTCACTGGCTCTTTGGCCCGGCAACGAGTGGTAGTATACGGCATACGGGCGTGCAGAGTCAAGTGATTCGCCCGAGAGTCTGAGATTATTTTTGCGAGTCGTGAAAAAGGGCTCTCGCCCGGTGGCGTGAGCCCTCTTTTATATTCTTTACTCGGCTTCGTGCGGCGAAGCACCGTGATGGTGGTCGTGATCATGATCGTGATGATCATCGTCGCGCGGCTTGAGTCCTCCGCCTAAAACCGTTCCCACGGTCGCGAGCACCAGAAGCAGCACAAACGTCATCGTATTGCGTGAGTCTCCGTGGCCGGGAAGGGCGAGCGACAGTAAGGGAATAAACGCCAGCAGAATGCCTAAAGCGAGGGCGTTGAATCCAGGGCGCGCATTGAGCTTAGCGAGGGCGAAGAAGACGCCGACTATTGCGATGCTCATGATGATTGCCGGCGTTGTCATAAGGCGGCCTCCGCCCCTATTATACCCCTGCACCCCATCGGCGTCCTAAAACACAACCTATTCGTCCGCGACGGGAGTAATCGATGACGAACTCATGGACGCATGGGCAGTAGAAATCCAGAGCTGTGGATCTTCTTTGAACGTCTGCAGATTTGTCAGATTGCTAAAGTAGTACATATGGCCGTTATAGAAGACGTGCCCGACGTTGTTATTGGGATCCACAGCAATATGCGAGACGGGATCGACAAAGACATCGCGTTCATCAAGATAGGAGGACATAGTCGGCTTCCTTCCGGAGAAGATTGATTGATAGTGTCAGTATCCCCAGGGAAGCAAGCGACTAAACGGCGAGGGGCTGACGGGGATGACGCCAATCGGTGACGCTGGCGAGGAGCGACTGAGTATAGGGGTGCTGTGGCGATGAAAAGACCTGACGCGTCGGCCCGCTTTCGACGATCTGGCCCCGGTACATGACGGCAACCTCATCGCAGCGCTCGGCGACCACTCCCAAATCGTGCGTGATCAGGAGTATCCCCGTGCCGGTCTCACGCTCCAGCTCATCCACCAGATCGAGTATCTGCGCCTGCACGGTGACATCCAGCGCCGTCGTGGGCTCGTCCGCGATCAGCAGCTTGGGATGGCACGAAAAGGCCATGGCGATCATCACACGCTGGCGCATGCCGCCGGAGAGTTCCATGGGGTATTGACGCAGACGCCGTTCGGGTAAGGTAATGCGCACGCGGCCGAGCCAGTGCGCGGCTTCATCCAGGGCTTCCTTGCGCGTCAACCGGCGATGGGCGTGCAAGACATCGGTCATCTGCTGCCCGATCGTGAGGGTGGGACTGAGCGCCGTCAGCGGGTCCTGAAAGACCATCGCGATCTGCGAGCCACGCACCGCCCGCAGCGCGCGTTCGCTCTCCTTAAGAAGATCGCGTCCTTCAAACAAGATACGCCCGGCGGTAACGCGTCCGGGGGGAGAGATCAGGCCGGGAACTGCGAGCGCCGAAACGCTCTTGCCGGAGCCGCTTTCGCCGACCAGCCCCAGCGTCTTGCCGGCCTCCGCGGTGAACGATACGCCGCGCACCGCCATAACGGCGCCTGGACCGACGCCAAATTGCACGTGCAAGTCTTCAACTCGCAGGAGGGGTTCCGGCATTCCAACACACTCCACACTATAGGAAGAGGGACAATGAGAAAGCCGGCGAATGAATTCGCGCCTACAAGTACGGTCACCCACCTGCGTGGGTTCAGACATCCGCGATCGCGGATGAACGTATTACAGGCGCAAACTGATTCGCCGGCTTCTCTGACGGCAACATCGCGACAACGATTAGGATATCGAGTATTTAGTCGAACAAACTCGTAATGCTCTCGCCCTGGTAGATACGGCGGATCGCTTCGGCGAACATTGGGGCGGCGCTGAGGACTTTGATCTTCGCCCGTTCCTTCTCACGCGCCAGCGGAACGCTGTCCGTGATCACGACTTCGGCGATCGCCGGGTGATCGTTCAAGCGGTCCACGGCATTCGCGGCCAGTACGCCATGGGACGCGGCGACATAAATCTCGGGATTGGCGCCGTTCGCGATCAGCGCATTGACGCATTCAATGATCGAGCCGCCGGTCGTGATCATGTCTTCCAGAATAATGGGTGTTTTGCCCTTGACATCGCCGGCCAGCTGCGTGATCTCAGTATGACCGTGATGCTCATGGTGCTTGTAGCCGACCGCAAGCGGGGCGTCGAGGACTCGGACAAGCTTGCGCGCCTGCTTGACGCGGCCCTCGTCGGGAGAAACGATCACGAGGTTTTCGAGATTTTTCGCCTTAAAGTATTCGGCGAACATTCCCAGCGCAGTTAAGTGGTCGACGGGGATATTGAAGAAGCCCTGGATCGCATCGGCGTGCAGGTCCATGGTCACCACGCGGTCGGCGCCGGCGGCGGCGAGGACATCGGCGATCAGCTTGGCGGTGATCGCCTCACGAGGCTTATCCTTCTTTTCCTGACGCGCATATCCGAAGTACGGCAGCACTGCCGTAATTCGATCGGCGCTGGCGCGGCGCATCGCGTCGATCAGGATCAGCAGCTCGACAAGATTGCTGTCGACAGGCGGGCCGGTCGGCTGGATGATAAAGGCATCCGCGCCGCGCACGCTCTCTTTATACTGCACGTAGGTCTCACCGTCGGCGAAGCGTGAGATCTTCACTTCGCCCAGCGGCATCTCTAAGTTATCGGCGATCGCCTGGCACAGCGCGGGGTTGCCCGTACCGGCGAAAAGTTTCATCTCGGAATTGTCGTTCAAACAGGGCCTCTCCTCAAAACATCATCCGAGTGGAATTATAGCAGACAATATGTTCCGGCGCAAGTGACTCCCCACCTGCCCGCCCGTCTTCCGGTATGTTTCTCAGGGAACGAAGCATAGGGTTTTCATGATCCAAACTCCGCCTTTGATCACCCACCCACTCTGAGGCCCCCATTCGACACGAACAAATGGTTGCTAAAGTATATCAAGAAAAGTTATACAATTTTAGATTGATCTGTCAACAATAAAAAATTATTGGTACGAATCCTTGATTTTGTGGTAATAAGGTACTAATTGGCGAAATAATCGTTGTATAATACAAAAGGCGGCAAGTATCTACAACGACCCTGTGATCCAGTGTGAATAGCATTATTCCCGGAGAGCCCCACGATGACAATGCATCGATCCGAACTCAAAGAGATGCTGCGTAAGGCGACGAGCGGCGTGCAGCTGACAGTCGGCGAGTCGAATTACATCAAGACGACTTACAAAGAACTTCGGGAAGAGTACGAGAAGGTTCTGGAAGACAGCGCCGAGGATGAAGTGAAGGTTTTGGCGATCAGCCAGGCGCTCAGCTCATTGGAAGCAAAGAAAATCAGCGGCCCTGAGTTCGTCTCGGAAGTGATTTACTCTGTTTACGTACTGAAGGACAAGCGAAAGCGCGACCGGATGCTGCGTTCGGAGATCGCCTACCGAATGGCTCTGGCGGCTTACTTCTACGACCACGTCAAGGCGATCAAAAAGATCCCGGCGAATGTCCCGGTCACCTCGGAGTTCCTGTTCCAGATCAACGAACTCGATTCGTCTCTGAAGGACTACCAGAAATATAAAGCGCATAGCGAAGTGCGCGAGCTTTCCAGCCGCAAGGCGGTCGCATAGTTTTTGCTTGACCGTGTTGCGGCTTTTTCGTAACTTGCCCTCGCTTATTCCACAATATCCGCACGCCTGCTCCCTCCTCCGCGCCGACTGGGTATAATTCTCCCATGGAGCGTATTGTTTCCGCTGACCCACTGACGATTGAACGCGCCGCCCGCTGGATTCGCGAAGGCCGCCTCGTCGCCTTTCCCACTGAAACCGTTTATGGCCTGGGCGCCAACGCGCTGGACGCCGACGCCGTCGCGCGTATCTTCACCGCCAAAGGCCGCCCGGCCACAAACCCACTGATCGTCCACATCGCGGATATCGACACATTGGATCGGATCGCCCAACCGACGGAAGATGCTAGACGCCTCGCGCAAGCCTTCTGGCCCGGGCCTTTAACCCTCGTGCTTCCCAAAATGCCCGGCGTGCCGGACATCGTCACCGCCGGCGGCGAAACCGTCGCTGTGCGTATTCCCAGCCATCCGATCGCTCTGGCCCTGCTGCGCGCGGCAGGCGTCCCTATCGCGGCCCCAAGCGCCAACCGCTCCGAATCCATTTCCCCCACCCGCGCCGAGCATGTCGCCCGCAGCCTTGGCCCCGAGCTGGAAATGATCCTGGACGGCGGGCCATGCGATGTCGGCCTGGAGTCGACGGTATTGGATCTGACATGCGATCCTCCGGCCATCCTGCGCCCCGGCATGGTCTCGGCGGAAGAGATCGCCGCCGTGCTGGGAAAGCGCGTCGCGACGGGACACCGGGACGGTGACGGCGTCGCCAAATCTCCGGGGCAGATGCTGCGCCATTACGCGCCAAGCTCGCCGCTGCGTCTTTCCGAAAACATTTGGTGTGAGATTCCGGAGACGGGACGAGTTAGCATTCTTGCTTATACACTGCCTCCCGATTCCATACGACCAGGCACGCACATCCATTTCCTGCCCAAATTGCCTAATCCTTATGCGGCAAACTTATACAGCGCACTCCATGCATTGGACGCCGACCATCCGGATTTGATCCTGGTCCAGCAGGTTCCCGACACGGAAGAGTGGACGGCGGTTCGAGATCGGCTGCGACGGGCGTCGGCTTCATAGCGTGATTTCGGCCCCTCCGCCCCAATTTTGGGGAACCCGGAAAATGCCAAGCTCCGAAATCGGGTCCCCCAGAATTGGGGCGGAGGGGCGATCCTAAAGACGTGACCGCGCTCCGGCCGCGCATCATCACAATTGACTCCCCCACCCCCACCGGGTAAACTCATTACCCATGCGCGAATTTGATACAGCCATTCACAGCCGGGCGAAAATTGAGCGCCAACTGACCGTCCGCACCGACGAGAACACCTCCGCCGTCGAAGCCACCGTCCGCGATATTCTCCGCGATGTCCGCACGCAGGGCGACACTGGCTTGCTGGCGCACACCCAGCGCCTGCACTGGCCCACCGCTACTGCAGCCACGCTGGAAGCAGCACAGGGCGAGCGCAACGCCGCGAGCAATGCTCTGGACGCTCAGATCGCCGGCTCGCTGCGCGCCGCCGCCGCGAACATCGACGCCTTTCACCGCGCGGAGCGTGGACAGCTGCAGTCCTGGATGCATACCGATCCCGGCGGACGAGTCTTAGGGCAGCTTTTGCAGCCGGTCCAGCGGGTCGGCCTGTATGTGCCGGGCGGCAAGGCGTTTTATCCCAGCACGGTTTTGATGACCGCGATCCCCGCCGTCGCCGCCGGAGTCGCCGAGATCGTTCTGTGCACGCCGGCTGGGGCCGACGGATCGATCAATCCCGCGATCTACGCCGCCGCCGCGCCGTATGTCCACCGGATCTTCAAGATCGGCGGAGCGCAGGCGATCGGCGCGATGGCGTACGGCACCGAGACGATCCCGAAAGTCGATGTGATCGTCGGCCCAGGCAATCAATACGTCAATGTCGCAAAGCGATTGGTTTACGGCGAAGTCGGGATCGATATGCTTGCGGGACCGTCGGAGGTGGCGATCGTTGCGGACGCCGATGCAAACCCCGCCTTTGTCGCCGCAGACATCCTGGCGCAGATCGAGCACTCACAGGACAACCGAGGGTTTCTTTTCTCGCCGTCGCAATCACTGCTGGACAGCGTGAAAACCGAAGTCGCGCGTCAGGCCGCGCTGCTGTCGCGCGGCGAGATACTCGCACACACGATCGAGCATCTGACGGTCGTCAAAACACAAACGCTGGATGAGGCGATCGACCTTTCGAATATCCTTGCTCCCGAGCATTTGGAGCTGTGTGTCCGCGAGCCGCTGGAATCGCTGCCGAAAATTAAGAACGCCGGCGCGGTACTGCTCGGTGAGCATACCTCGGCTCCCATCGGCGATTACATCGCCGGTCCTTCGCATACTTTACCGACCGCTGGGGCCGCGCGGTTCTCGTCCCCACTCTCGGTGGCTACCTTTATGAAACGCACCAGCGTTATCTATTACTCCGCAGCAGCCGCGCGGGCGGCCGCGCCCGATGTCGCGCGCATCGCCGATGTCGAAGGCTTCGACGCCCACGGCGCCGCCGCGCTGCTGCGCGCGTCCGACAGTCCAAAGGAACAATCGTGATCACTCTCTCCCCCCGCGCCGAAGAGCTGCGACCGCAGCTCAAAGCCATTCTCTTTGATATGGACGGCGTGCTGCTCGACATCACCCAGTCCATCCGGGTCGCCAATATCCTGGCCGTCCCATTCTATCTGCGCAACCGTCTCGGCTGGCCGGTCGGTGACGACTTGATTACTTCCGAGGACGTCGAGAAGTTCAAAAACGCCGGGGGATTTAACGACGACCGCGATCTGACCTGCGCCATCGTGCTGCATTACATCGTGCGCGGCCATGAGAACCCCGACGCCTCCCCGGAAACCCTCAGCGTCCTGCAGCCGACCTTAACCCGTTTCGCCGCGCGCATCGCGCAGCGCGGCGGCGGACTGAAGGCGGCGGAGGAAATCTCGCTGGAGCATTTCACCCGCGAGGATAAGTTTGCGATCGAGATCCATTATCGCAAGAAGGAAATCGCCCAGGCGTTCCTGGAGATCTTCGCCGGCGAGCATAGCGAGCGGCTTTACGGCAAGCCGGCGGTGAATTACACGGGACCAGGATTGATCAACAACGACAAGGTCATCGTCGACACCGCGCTCATTCCGCCCGGTTATGCGCTGGGGATTGTCAGCGGCCGCAGCTGGGAGGAAGCGCAGTTTGGCCTGGAGCTGGCGGGGCTGACCGAGGCGATCCCGGAAGCCTATCGCATCACGCAAAAAGACGGCTTTTACAAACCCGATATGCGCGGCCTCCGCCTGCTTCTAGAGCGTATGGGCGGCGTCCCGGCGATCTATATCGGCGACACGCTCGACGATCACAAGACCGTCGCCCGCCTGCTCGCAAAGATCCCCGGCGCTCCCGTACTCTCGGCTCTTGTCATGAGCGGCCCGATGGGCGCGGCCAACCTCGGCCTGTTCAAACGCTCCGGCGCGGACATCGTCGCGGAAGACGTCAACGAAGTTCTACGGTGGATCGCCGGCGCCTAGCGTTCACCGATATCCACAACAATCCATATATTGTCCGCGTTCAAGGAGTAAAGGATGCAGTACGGTTCGATTGCTGGGCTCGCGAAGCCCGTCTCGCGCTTGATCCATGGGGCGATCGCGCTGGACAACGAGACCGCCGAGCGCGAGTTTCCGCTGCTCGACAAAATTTTCGAGTATGGCTGTAATACGTTCGATACGGCGTACATCTACGGCGGCGGACAGACCGACGTTCAGCTGGGCCGCTGGATCCGCGAGCGCGGGATCCGTGATAAGGTCGTGATCCTCGCCAAGGGCGCGCACCCCGACGCGCAGGGCGCCAAGGTCACCCCGGAAGGCGTCACTTCAGACCTGAACGAAACCCTAAGCCGGATGCAGCTGGACAATGTCGATCTTTATGTCCTGCACCGGGACGATCCATCCGTTCCCGTCGGCCCCATTGTCGAAATCCTGAACGAACATTTGAAGGCCGGCAAGATCAGTGCCTTTGGCGGCTCCAACTGGACGCACGAGCGCATCCGGGAAGCCAACGAATACGCCCTCGCGCATGGCCTCGTTCCCTTCACCGCTACGAACCCCAACTACAGCCTCGCCGCGCAGATCGTTCCGCCCTGGGAAGGCTGCGTCACGATCAGCGGTCCCGAAAACGCCGAGGCGCGCGCTTGGTACGCCGAGCAAAAGATTGCGGTGCTGGCCTGGTCCAGCCTCGCCAGTGGGTTCTTTTCCGGACGCATCAGCCGCAGCTCGCTCAATCCACCCTCGGAACTGGGCGGAACACAGCAATTCCTAAATGAGACCTGCCGACGCAGTTACTGCTCGGAAGAGAACTTCGAGCGTCTGGACCGCGTGAAACAGCTCGCGCATGACAACGGGGCCACCATTCCGCAGGTCGCGCTGGCGTATATCTTCCATTCTCCCATGAACGTCTTCGCCCTGACCGCCTGCGCCAACGCGAACGAATTTCTATCGAATATCGACGCGCTCGACCTGACCCTGTCCCAGGCGGAAGTCGCCTGGCTAGACAACGGAACACCGATCTCTTAGCCGACGGCCGCGCTCTTTGAACGCGGCCAAATGAGGAGCCTCTCAGTGAATGTCAAGACACTCGGTCTCGCCGCCTGCGCC
>JAOQAA010000734.1 GCA_025963815.1 Capsulimonas sp. | reverse complement strand
ATACGATCCATTTCACGCTTTTGTAAGATCCCCTTCGTTCTTTCAAACTCCGAACACGCTATTGTGGTTCGTGCTTCTGGTCGGAGTCGTTTGGCTGAACGGTTTCGTGCAGGCCTGCCATCCGTATTTCACCGCTTTAGTGCGTGAGCGGGCGCATCGGCGGCTTTATGACATTTACTTCCGGCATCTTCTCTCGCTCAGTCTCGCCCAGCGGGAAATCCCCAGCATCCAGGACAAGATCCAGGAGGCGAAGGACGGCGTTCGCGTGCTGCCGCAGTTCTGGACGGATGCGACGCTGGGGCTGCTTGCGACGGGATTAGGTCTCGTGGGCATTCTCATCGCCATGGGACGCGTTTCGTGGGTGCTGCCGCTGCTTCTGCTCGGCGTTAGCATTCCCGTACTCCAGTGGAGCATTCGCGGCGAGGAAGAGTTTCAGGAGATCTACTCCGCTCAGACGCCGCACAAGCGCCAGCTGGACTACTGGCGCCGCCTTCTGACCGATCGGCGGTCCGTGACCGAAGTGCGGCTGTATGGGTTGGAACCCTACTTTCGCGGCAACTGGCTGGCGCTCACACAGGAACTTTTGAAGGAACTGCGGCAGGGCCGGCTGACAAATCAGGGCAAATACTTTCTGGAAATTTGCTTTTCTCAGCTCGGCTTTGCGATCGCCATTGTGATCCTGATGTTCGTCGCTCGCCAGGGACGCCTGGATATCGGCTTGTTTGTCGCACTGATCTATTCGCTGAAACAGTACGACGACATGCTTGCGGATCTTTCTTACAGCATGCAGCTGGCTGTCTCCAAGTGGACAAAGATCGGCGCACTCCATGAGTTTCTGAACCTGTCTTCTGACGAGACGCATGGAAGGGGCAGTGCGCCGGTGGCCATTCGCGAAGGAATCAATTTTGAGAATGTGAGTTTTCGCTATCCAGGTTCTGAAGTGGATTCCGTCCGATTCGTCAGCTTTTGCATTCGCCCCGGTGAGCGCATCGCACTCGTGGGGGAGAACGGCGCGGGCAAGAGCACCGTCGCCAAACTTCTCTTGGGGCTGTACGCGCCGACTTCGGGACGGATCACCGTGGATGGCGTGGATCTGAGCTCCGTGGACATCACCGATTGGCGGCGCAGGGTGGGGGCCGTGTTTCAGGACTTCATGCGCTATTCGCTGACGGTTCGCGACAATATCGGCTTTGGGTATTTGGAGCGGAGCGCCGACGACGATGCGCTGGTCAGGGCGGCGGGCGCGAGCCGCGCCGATGAGTTCATTGCCGAATTTCCGGGCGGATATGACCAGGCGGTGGGCAAGGAGTTCGGAGGACGCGAGTTATCGTATGGCCAGTGGCAGAAGCTGGCGATCGCGCGGGCGTACATTCGGGACGCGGAGGTACTGGTGCTGGATGAGCCGACTTCGGCGCTTGATGTCCAGACGGAGTTTGATACGTACTCGCAGTTTCAGGCGGCGGCGCGGGGTAAGACCGTGCTGCTCATCTCGCATCGCCTCGGCTCCGCGCGTCTCGCCGACCGTGTCCTGTATCTCGAACGCGGCGCGCTTCTGGAGGAAGGAACCCACGACGAATTGATCGCGGCGTCGGGACCATATTCCCACTTGTATCTTGCCCAGGCCGAATGGTATGACGGCGGCGGTGAGACGGAGATGGTGACCGTCGATGCCTAAACGATTGGACAATACGGTCAAGATGCGCTGGGCGCACGTTCCTCGCTTGATGGCGCTGCTCTGGAAGGTCGGACGCCGGGAACTGACCGTGGTCGCGGCGCTCGCGCTGATCTCCGGTCTGACGCCCATCGCGCAAATCGCGGCGCTGGCCCGGTTTATCGACAGCGCCGTTCCTCTAATGAAGTCCTCCGCGCCCGTGGCGAGCGCACTCCCATGGCTGGCGCTTCTGGTCGTCACGCATCTCTTCGGCCATCTTGTGCTTCGGCTGTCCATATGGATCCAGGACAACGCTCAGGAGGCGCTGAAGGCGCGTCTTCAGGAACGGCTGCTGGAAAAGGCCGCGCGGCTGCCGCTCGCGAGCTTTGAAACGCCGGCGTACTACAATCTGCTCCAGCAGGCCCAGAAGGCGCTCCACGAGCATTTGCTCACCCTGCTGGGATCGCTGATGGAAGTCGCCCCAAGCACGATTTCCGTGCTCGGGCTTCTGGTCTACGCCGCCGCGGGCAGTCCATGGTTTCCCCTGCTGCTGATGCTCGGCACGGTACCCGCAGTAATCCTGCGCGTCCGCTTGATGCGCACAATGTTTCTGGTGGAGCGCGAACAGCTTCCCGCCGAGCGCTCCCTGTCCTACATCGAGGATCTTCTCGTGTCACGTCCGGCGGCGGCCGAGATTAAACTCTTCGCGCTGCAGTCACATTTGATGGGCAGGCGATTGCAGCTGTATGATAGTCTGGCCGAGACGCGCATCACTTTGGAGAGCGACCGAGTCAAACAAGGGCTTCGCGCCGACTTCTTTCAATATCTCTCGTTTGGAGCTGTACTGATCGGCGTGCTCAGCCGGCTGGCGCACGGACGCATTACGATCGGGCAATGCGCCGGCAATATCTCCGCGATCCTGGAGTTTCAGCGGTCTCTGGTCACCCTGTTTTGGAGGATCGCCGTCGTTGACAACGACACGCGATACATCGCCGATCTCTTCGCCTATCTCGATCTGGAGGAAACAAGCGCCGCGCCAAAGACCACGGATGGGGAAGACGCCGTCACGAAATCCTCGGACAAGCGCCCCGTTCCCGAGATTTGTTTTGAGAACGTCTCCATGCGCTATCCAGGGTCGGAGACGAACGTTCTGACGGAGATCAATCTGACGATCCGTCCCGGCGAGCGCATCGCCCTGGTCGGCGAGAACGGCGCGGGCAAAACGACGCTTTGTAAGCTGCTTCTCGGCCTCTATGAGCCGACGTCTGGACGGATCCTCGTGGACGGTGAGGCGTCCACGGGCGTTTCGGCGCTGCGTGGTCGTGGGGCCGCCGTATTTCAGGAGTTCATGCGGTACGAAGTCACGGTCCGCGAGAACATCGGGTTTGGAGAAATCTCCGCGCTGGACGACGGCGCCCGAATTCGGGCCGCCGCCGCGCGGAGCGGCGTGGATGCGACGATCGACCGGCTGCCGGAAGGGTACGACACGATCCTGGGAAAATCGTTCGACGAAAACGGGCGCGACCTTTCCGGCGGCGAATGGCAGAAGCTGGCGGTCGCCCGCGCGTATTTCCGGGAAGCCGACGTGCTTGTTCTGGATGAGCCGACATCCGCGCTGGACGCCAAGGCGGAAGTCGTGATTTACCGACAGTTCGAGGAAATCTCCGCCGGAAAATCCGTGCTTCTGGTTTCCCATCGCCTGGGATGCACGAAGCTGGCGGATAGGATCGTCGTGCTCGAGCAGGGCCGTATCGTGGAGCAGGGGACATATTCGGAATTGATCGCCCAGGATGGCGTATTCGCGCGTATGTATGCGATGCAGGCGCAATGGTACGTCTGATTTGACATGCTACTCTGAGCAAATCGCGATCAAATGAGAATTCTCAGTCGAATCCATCAAGTTTCTCGTTGAAAAGATCATTGCGGCTTTCATGAAAACGTCCTATAATGGGTAGCTAGGATAAGTCGCAAAAGCGCTCGCGCCGTGATCGGGGAGCGCTACTCTAATCAATCAAGGATGCTTTATGAAACGTTCGCATTTCGCGCCTGCCTTCGCGCTGATGCTCGTGGCGGGCTGCGCGCATGCGCAGGATGGCTGGAAACCCGCCCATAGCACGATCGAGACACGGTGGGCCAAGGATGTCTCGCCGACAAACGCTCTCCCCGACTACCCTCGCCCGCAATTGGTGCGCGATCAGTGGCAAAACCTCAATGGCGTGTGGGAGTATCAGCCCGGCGCCGAGGGCGATGCTTTGCCCGTGGGTAAAACGCTTAGCCAAAAGATTTTAGTACCGTACGCGGTAGAATCCGCGCTTTCGGGCGTGATGGAGCATCACGATCGCCTCTGGTATCGGCGCACCTTCACGACGCCCGCTTCCTGGAAGGGCAAGGAGCTGATTCTCCACTTCGACGCCGTCGATTACGAGGCGGAGATCTTCGTCAACGGCAAGAGCGTCGGCGTGCACAAGGGCGGCTATGAAGCCTTTGATTATGATGTCACCTCGTTTTTGCAGGGCGACGGTCCGCAGGAACTGATCGTCCGCGTGTTCGATCCGACGGAAGCCGGCGGACAGCCGCGCGGCAAGCAGACGACTAACCCCGGCGGTATCATGTACACCCCGACCACGGGCATCTGGCAGACCGTGTGGCTTGAGCCTGTGGCGAAGACATCCATCGCCAACCTCAAGATCGTTCCGGACGTGGACGCCAGTTCCGTGCATCTGACGGTCAATACGACGGATACGGCGCCGGGCGTCAAGGCCGTCGTCACAATCAAGTCCGGCAAGTCCACCGTTAAGACGGTCACCATTGACGCGGACAAAGAGCAGACGATCGCGATCAGCAAGCCCAAGCTCTGGTCGCCGGACAGCCCGTTCCTGTATGACCTCGATGTCAAGCTCGTTCAGGGCGGCGCGACGACGGATCAGGTCGGCAGCTACTTCGGGATGCGCAAAATCTCCCTCGGCCTGGACAAGGGCGTGCAGAAGATGCTCTTGAACAACAAGTTCGTCTTTGAGATCGGCCCGCTGGATCAGGGGTTCTGGCCGGAGAGCCTTTACACCCCGCCCACGGAAGAGGCGATGAAGGCGGATATCTCGACCATGAAGCAGCTCGGCTTCAACATGGTCCGCAAGCATATCAAAGTGGAGCCGGCGCGCTGGTACTACTGGACGGATAAGATGGGCTTGCTGGTCTGGCAGGACATGCCCTCGCCCAACTCGTACATCGGCAACGCGCCGCCGACCGATCACGCCGCTTTTGAAAAGCAGATCAACCACGTCATCACGACGCACTGGAACTCCCCGTCGATCATCATGTGGGTGATCTTCAACGAGAGCCAGGCCCGCTATGACACCGCCCGCCTGGTCGGAATGGCGAAGACCCTCGACCCGTCGCGGCTCGTCAACCGGGACAGTGGCGCCGGCTATGAAACCGATGGCGACACCGCAGTCGGCGATGTGGACGACGTCCACTCCTACCCGCCGCCCGGAGTTTCGGGGCCGAGCGCGACCCAGGCGCTGGCGTGCGGCGAGTACGGAGGCATCGGATTCCTTGTCAAGGGACACCGGTGGAAGACGACCGACGGCTGGGGCTACACGACCGTTCCTGATCCCAAGGAACTGGAAGACACCTATGGCGAATACGCCAACATGCTGAAGGGCTTCCGGGATAAGAACGGTCTGAGCGCCGCAGTCTACACTCAGATCACGGATGTTGAGATCGAGTCAAACGGCTTGATGACCTATGATCGTATTCTCAAATGTGATCCGAAGCAGATCGCCCTCGCCAATCACTTCGAATATCCCGTTCCGGTCTACAAAGAAATCGTGCCGACTTCCGAGAAGTCCGCGCAAACCTGGAAGTACACCACCGACCAGCCCGCGGCGGAGTGGAGCGCGAAGGCGTTCAATGACGCCGACTGGAAGCAGGGCCCCGGTGGATTCGGCCACTCGGTCGCTTCGGGCAATCCTCTGGGAACGCCCTGGGAAACGAGCGATATCTGGCTGCGTCGCACCTTCACGCTCCCGAAGCTTAGCGCCGATGATCTCAAGCAGCTTCTCATCCGTGACTGCCACGACGAGGATATTGAAGTGTTCATCAACGGCGTTCCCGCCTATTCGCATGACGGGTATATCGGGAACTACGAGAACCGGCCGATCAGCGCGCAGGCGATTGCTGCACTGGTTCTGAACGGGGAGAACACCCTGGCCGTGCACTGTAAGCAAACGACGGGCGGACAGTTCATTGATGTCGGTCTGACCCAGCGAGTGCCTGGGAAGAAGTAAGCGATCCCAAACGAAGAGCCGCGTCCCCGACGGAATAGCCGGCGAATAAATTCGCGCCTAGAAAAGCACGATGTGCCCCTACGGGCACTCCAGAAACCTTTGACGATTGCGTTTCTAATCTGGAGTCCACGGAGGTGGACATCGTGCACTCTAGGCGCGAATTTATTCGCCGGCTATCTGTGCTTATGGCGCTTTAGTTGCTCGCTTTCTCCGCTGCCGCCTTTACCTCAAAATCCACCACCTCACTCTTGCCCGAAATCGCCAAACTGTCGATCTGATCGGAAAGATCCAGCACGGCGCCGGCGCGAACGGTGAACGGCTTCGCCAGCGGGATTGGCGCCGCGTCGCCGTCGCAGGCGACGGAGCGGAGCACGATGGTCTTTGCCGGATTGTCGCCCTTCTTGCCGGGCGCATGGTACAGGCTGCGCTGCATCTTGGCGTCGATTGGGGCGACATCGGTCACGCGGAGCGTCAGAAGATGCTTGGCGGGGACATAGTCCAGCCATGCCCAGAAGCGCGAGAAGTAGACCGGGATGTGCAGCTCGGTCTCCGTCGTCGCGAGACGTGGCGAGAGATAGAGCCGCCCCGCGGGAACGTCGAGTGATGCGCCGGCCAGCGCGGGAAGCACGTTCCATGACGTCGTTGAGGTCATGTAGGTGATCAAGCCGCCTTGACGCCCCTCGGGGGCGGGGTACATCAGCGACTGATCCCAGGGGCTATGGTTGAGTTCCCAGGCGCAGTGATAGACGCGATGGAGGGTTTCCAGGCCATCGTCCACATAGTTTTCGTAGATCGCCTCGCAGCCTAAGTAGGGCTCGTGCTGAAGGAGAAAGCACATGTCCACCGCCTGCTTGCCTTCGGGAGTGACTTCCATCGGTGGGACGGGGTAGAACGGTTTCTGGTGGCGTGCGATCGTCTGCGCGACGCTTTGATGAATGATCTTCGGATCCAGGGTGCGCGGCAGACCCGAGAGGCGCGCGAGCCAGTCGCCGGCCTGGTTCGCCACGAAACTGTTTTCGTTGGTTGTCTCCGTTCCGGGGAACCAATACTTACGGAAGAAAGTCCCGTTCCAGAGGCGGCGCATCACGGCGTCCTGTGTCTGCGCCAACCGCTGCTTGTAAATGTCTGCGTGCGTTGGGTCCGACACGGCCGCCGCGCGCAGAGCGCCCATGTAGCATGACGCCGAGTAGATAAACGCGCCGGGGGCGGCCTGCTCGTAATCGTAGGTGCTGCCGCCTTCGGGGATCGAATCGTCGTTTTTGCCCGCCTCGTACATGAAGTTCATGGCGGGTATAATGTGCGGGAGCATGCGATCTAGAAACTCGGTGTTGCCAGTCCAGCGGGCGAGTTTTGTCACCTGCATGACCCACGAACTCGCCAGGTCCGGCCAGTCCGTGATGCCGTAAGTGACGTCCGCGCTTCCGATAGCGTTGTGAATGTTGCCGTCGAGATGCGTGATCCGTCCATCGGACTGCTGGCAATCCGCGAACATCTCCAGTTCCGCCTGATCGAGTTCTGGGAAGAACGAGGTGTAGAAGCCGTGGGCCGCCATGCGCTGATCCATCGTGCCGAGGGCGCCCGCCATATGCTGCGGGCTTTCCTGAACGGCGAACCGGCCGTCGCGTGTCAAAATGGTGTTGCTGTAGATGGGGAACGAGCAGTTGATCAGCTTGAGCTTGAGCCAGAAGGGCAGGCTGGAGTCCAGGACGGGCTTCTGCATCGCCTTCGTCTCACGCAGCAGGCGATCGGAGTTTTTGTCGGCGTAGCTGGCGATATCCGTCACGCCGCGCCAGTAGTTTTGCCAGTAATGGCCGACATCCTCGGTCCGCACTTCGTCAGACGGACCCATCTCCAGCGGTGATGTTTGTTCTTTCACCGCCACCTTGAGCGAATGGAAGCTCCACCAGTAGTAACTGTCGGCGGCGGTGTTCGATAATCGCAAATAGCGCCCGGTGGCGGGCGGCAGCGGGACGGCAATCGCGCCGTCGGTTATCGCCGCCTTGATCTCGGCAGGTGTGCGCTTTGTGACCGGCGTCCAGCTCTTGCCGTCATTGGAGATCTCCACGCGCAGGCCGCGCGGATAGTCATCGGTGTATGTCCCCTGATCTATCGTGATCTGTGTCGGCGTCAGAGACTTACCCAGGTTCAGGATGATAATGTCGCCGGCCGTCTGTGCGTGCGACGTGCTCCAGCGGTCCTCGATGGAGCGCCCAGGATCGAGTGGAACGAAGTCATGGCTCGCCTGCATGGTGACCATGTGCGGCATGGCCCAGACAACGTAAAACTTGAGCGTACGCGCCTGTCCCGGCGCCAGAGTGACGTCCGCCGCCACGGCCCCGGCCGGCTGCGCCGGCGCATTTGCCGCCTGCGGAACTGCGTTCCAATCACTCCCGGCGGCAAAGGTCGGCCAGAAGGAGGGAGTGGCGTCGGCGGCGTCCCATGACGGGATAGTCTGAATGACAATTCCTGGCTCGCGGCGGACGCCTACGAAGTATTCACCGACGACATCCAGCCCATTGCCGACGCGGCTCTGCGCCGTCGTGTAACGCAATCCCGCTAACGCGCCCGCCGCTGCCGGAGACTGCGCATTCGCCGACAAGTCATCCAGCTCCTGAGTCCCGCCGCCCTTCACATGGTCGTCGCCGCCGTTCAGACGTCCGCCCCAGCCCAGGAGATTGGGCCACGCCAAGAGCACGCTGGCGCGCACGGTTTTCTGCGTGGGGTTCGTCACGGTATAGCTGAGACACGCCACGGGAAGGGCAGAATCTTTCGTGTTGTGTGGGATCAGAGAAGAGAAGGCGTTCATCTGCACGTGAACGGGGAGATTGGAGTCGTCGAAGTCGATCTGCGCTCGCGGGAACCAGCCCTGCATCCGCGTATGTTCGATGCCGGGGACATTCGCATATTCGTCGCTTCCAGGCAGGCGCAGCATCTTTGCGACCGGCGCTTCATTTCCCGATTGCGTTCGAATCGCCGCGAAGGCGCCTTTCGCCCAGCCGTAGGGGCGGTCCCAGTTGTGGTTGATTGTGAAGTTGCCGAAGGATCCATCGGTGAGAACTTCGATCTTACCAACGCCGACGCCGCCCAGGGGAACGCCGGACCGCCATCGCGAATCCGTGATGGTTCCGGTGGCTGTGTCAAAGCCTGGCTGTGGAGCAGCGGCGGCCGTCGATAGGAGGGGAGCCAGCAAGATCAGCGAGAGAACGCCAGCCGAATGGGCGAGGTTTTTGATCTGACGGGCAAGTGATTTCTGAATGCTCATGAAGGATTTCCGGAGGCGAGACTATCTGGATGCGATTTCGAACAGTTGAAACATTTCAACTATTGTATCACAATTCTACGCAAATCTCACTCTCGTCACAATTTCGAGACTGTGTTAGGTATCCTTTAAGATAAGTATACGTTGTGACGGTTAGGAAAAGTATGGCTGTTACGATCCATGATATCGCGCGCGAGGTCAGTTTGTCGGCGATGACGGTGTCTCGGGTGCTCAATCGCCCGGATACGAGCTCCATTGCGCCGGCGACGCGGGAGCGAGTGCTCCGGGCCGCCGCCGAGATGGGGTATCGGCCCAACCGTCATGCGAAGGCGCTGGTCTCCAAACGCCTCAACACGATCGCGGTGTGGATCGATCATTTGAACTCGTCGGTATATTCCCAGATCGCACACGCCTGCCGGGAAGAAATTCAAAAGTCTGGTCTCCAGGTGGAAATCTGCGAGATGGATTGGCACTTCGGCAATCCCGAAAAGAGCCGTCGTTTTGAATGGATGGTGGATGGCATCCTCGCCGTCGATCCGCCGGCGCCGGACGACCTCGCAAAGCTGATGGTGAATACGCCGCTGGACCAAATCCCGCGTGTGAACCTTGGGTCCGGTACTCCCGTGATCTGGGAGGGCGACTATGTGCGGGTCGATCTTCAAGCGGGGACACGTGTCGCGATCGAGCATCTGCTGGGGCAGGGGTGCCGCCGCATCGTCTACGCCCTGCCGGCGGGAGCGGATACGCCGGGTATGGGAAATTATGACGCCTATACGGATACAATGCGTAAGGCCGGCTGCACGCCCGAATATATGGTTTTCAAAGATGTGCGTCTGCCCCATGTGCGCGAAGCCGCGCGGGAATACTTCCAGACCCATGGCAAGCCCGACGGCGTGTTCTGCCAGTATGACGAGCTGACGATCCCGGTCTTTCGCGCCATCCGAGACCTGGATTTGCGCGTCCCGCAAGACGTTCTGATCGTCGGCTGCGAAGGCAACGAGTTTATGGAATACTTCGATCCGCCGCTCAGCACCGTCGCCATGCCGTCCCGCGAATTGGTGCGACTTGCCTGGGATCTGCTGCAAAACCGAATGGAGCAGCCCGACTCTCCCACACAGGGTGTCACGGTCCCGCATCACTTCTACATCCGCGAATCCGCAATCGCTGTGAAATAAGCGACGCAAAATTCCCTGTTGACAAAAATCGACATTCAAGTTAGAATATGTTTGTTATCGATAACATTGTCATTTTGCAATGAGTAAATGTTCTGTTCTCGCCCTGAAAAGTATGTTTGGCCGTTCGAACATTGTACCGAATGGCTGCCTAAGGAGAAAAATCGTGCAAAAAAAAGTCGGCTTCACTCTCATTGAATTGCTTGTTGTGATCGCTATTATAGCGATCCTTGCGGCGATCCTGTTCCCTGTCTTCGCGAAGGCGCGTGAGAAGGCTCGCCAGATCTCCTGCGCCTCCAATGAAAAACAGTTGGGTTTGGGATTAATGCAATACGTTCAGGATAACGACGAGTGCCTGCCGTATCGTAAATTCAATGGCGTTCCCGCTCTGGCGAATACGAACTGGAAAACCTACATCGAGCCCTACGTCAAGTCGAAAGGCGTGTACGTTTGCCCCTCGAACGCATCCGCTTCCACGGACAGCGACAACTCGCCTATTCCGCGAGGCTATGCCGTGAACACCTGGGATTTGGCGTTCTTTGTCGAGCCGTTCCAGCCCTTTGTCGACTGCGACCCGACTTTCTATTGTGTTTCTCCCACCAAGATTGCCGCGCTAACCCAGCCGGCTTCCACGGTCGGCGTCGTGGAGTTCAGCGGAGGTTTTGCGGACTATCACGTGACTTCGACGTTTTTGAACTTCTTCAACAGTCCTTCCTCGTGCCTGTTCGCCGGGCATACCGGGCGCGGCAACTTCCTTTTCCTGGACGGTCACGTGAAGGCCATGAAGCCGCTGCAAACCCTAGATGTACAGGACGGCGGCTCGGCCGACACCAATATGTGGACGAATGACGGCTCCAGCTTCACCAGCCACGGCGCATCGAATGCTGACAACAAGGGGTTTACGGACCTCAACTACTCACAGACACTCGCCAAGTATCAGTAGAACGGCCATTGGCGGAGCGCCCAAACGCGCTCCGCCAACACGCCAGCTATCACCCGATCAAAGGAGATCTATTTTGATGCAGATCAGAAATCAAAAGCGTTTGCGGTTTAGTACTTTTGCGTCACTTGTCGTTTTGATCGCTAGCCTTTGCCCGGAAGCAAATGCGGCCGCTCCGACCACCGCCGCCGGATGGACGCAGCTCTTTCAAAATCAAAGTAGCATGACCTGGGACGGCTCGGATCAGGACTTCAGCTATCTCGCCAGCAATGGCGTGACCTATTGGTCGTTTGGCGACACGGTGCTGGGAACGAACAATGCGAGCGGCGCCTTGAATACTGGCTGGACGATGGTCGCCAACACGATCCTGACGGAAAAGAACGGAGTGTTCGCCGCCGCGACGACCTCCTATCCCTCGATCCCCACCGCCGCCGACGGCAAGAGCTACTGGGCCGATGGCGTGTTTGAAGCGAACGGCTACTTGTACGCCGTCGCGCAAAAGCGGGACAACGCCGGCGTCTGTTATGGCATGCAGTTCGCCAAGTTCCAAATGCAGCCGGGCGGGGCGCTGACGTTTGTGGGGATGATCGACACGCCCGCGACCAGCGTGGGAAGCGGCATTGGCCCCGCATACTCCCAGTTCAGCAACGATACCGTGGTGGCGGACGGCTTCGTGTACGTCTATGGCTCTTCGGACACCACGGACCAATACTCCCCCAGGCGGCAGCACGTGGCGCGTATCCCCATCGCTTCCGTCGACAATAAGAACGCCTGGACATTCTGGAACGGCTCCGCGTGGGTCATAGGGAGCATGTCGCAGTGCGCATCTATTCTGGACGACGGGATCACCAGCGCCCATCGGATCGGTGGGAAGTGGGTGCTGATCCACAAGCCCTTCGGCCCCTACAGCCCGGACGTCTACGCCGAAGTCGGCGACGCGCCGACCGGACCCTGGACCCGATACTTCCTACTGTCCGATCCGAACGTGATGGGACAGCCAGTCGGGCAAAACTACAAGACGTACTATCCCGAACTTCACCCAGACAAGGCCCTTGCATCAGGGAAACTGCTGCTCTCCATCTCCCATGCCGGCGATACCTGGGATGACGAGTTCGCCAACCCAGGTCTTTACAAGCCCCGTTTCTTCGAAATCACCCTGCCGGATGTGATTGCCACTGGGACAACGCATCAGCTCGCGCCGAAGAACGCCCTCGGATCTCGTCTGGAGGAGTACGGTAACAGTCAAACCAGCGGGACAAGCGTCGATATCTGGGCATCAAACAACAATGCCAACCAGAAATGGAAGTTCGATTGGGTTGGCCCCGACCTCTGGGAACTCACCCCGCAGTCCGCGCTAGCCCTGCGCCTCACCGTACCGGGAGCGGCGAAC
>JAOQAA010000732.1 GCA_025963815.1 Capsulimonas sp. | reverse complement strand
GAAGCAGCATCCACACCTGGGCGCCCTGCTTGTCGGCGCGCTGCCGGGCATGGAATCGTCCCTGGACGCCGTGCGCTCGCATCACGAACGGTGGGACGGTAAAGGGTACCCAAACGGCCTCGCCGGCAACGAGATCCCGCTGCTCGGCCGTATCCTCGCCGTCGCGGACGCTTTCAGCGCCATGACGACCGACCGTCCCTACCGCAAGGGCATGGACTGGGATAAGGCGCTTGCGGAGATCGAGGCGAACATCGGAACGCAGTTCGATCCCGTCTCCGGCGCCGCCTTCCTGCGCGCCGCCCGAGGCCGCCGCCCCGCGTCTTCCCCTTCAGCGCAAGAATCAATCGCCCATGAGCGCGACGTGAAAGCGGCATAGACCGCTTAGAATATAGCCATGAATAACAGCAAAGGATCAGGACACTTAGCATTCTGAAACTTAGACTTGCGAAATCAAGCGACGTCGAGACGCTCGCGGCGCTGATCCGTTTGTCGGCGCGCACGCTTCAAGCAGGCGATTATTCTCCCGCCCAGATTGAAGCGGCCTTCGGACCTGTCTTCGGCGTGGACCGTCAATTGATCGCCGACGGGACTTATTTCGTCGTGGAAACAAACGGCGGCATTGTCGCCTGCGGCGGCTGGAGCCGACGAAAAACCCTCTTTGGCGGCGATAGTGGCCGCGCCCCCGGCAGCGCGTCCCTTCTTGACCCCGCGCGGGACGCCGCACGCATCCGCGCCTTTTTCGTACATCCCGATTTCGCCCGTCGCGGCGCCGGTCGGCTCATGATGACCGCATGCGAGACGGCGATCTGCGAAGCCGGGTTTACGGACGTGGAGATCGTCGCCACCCTAGCAGGAGAGCCGCTGTACGCAGCCTTTGGGTATCTCGTATCGGAACGGTTTGAAATCCCGCTGCAGGAAGATTTGACTCTGCCGGTCGTCCGTATGCGAAAACAGCTCAAATAAGCCGCGTAACAAAAATATCACGCAAACCTCACGCTAAGATCGCGACCCGCTCACCCTCTTCTCACGACAACGCTTTATACTCCTCCTGACGCTGACGGATGAACCGCCGGCGCGATCCAACGGAGGACAAGCTTGTGAACATCCAGAAATTACTGACGAAAAACTTTTACGCGGCTCGCCGCAGCGCTCCAGTCGCCATTCTAGGCGTACTTGCGCTTTTGACCGCCGTCCAGCCTTCCCATGCGTTTGATACCGGCCCGCATCATGACCTGACGCGAGATGCGCTCGATCGTGAGGGTTTTGGAAACACGGCGATCAAGATCGCTCAGGTCGACAACTGGTACACGGATTATTTGAGCGACATCCATCCCGGTGTCCAGGACTTTGCGCGGCAGCTGCACTTCGACAATACGCCGACGATCCATAACTCCTCATCTTCCCAGGTCAACAACTACTGGAGCCATCTGACGACCAATACCAAAACGGCGATCCAGCAGGCGGCGCTTCAGCACGACCCCCTCAAAGGATTGACGGTTTTAGGTGTGTCTCTGCATACGGTGCAGGATTTCTACTCCCACTCAAATTGGGTAGAGGCACACCCAAAAGCGCCACATGCGGCGTTTCGCACGGAAACCTGGTTTAACTCGCAGCCCGCGCCGCTGTATTTCGATATTCACACCGGACATTATCCGAACGTCGGCGGATACAACGCGCTCGATCACGGCGACGACACCTATGGGATCAACCACGACGCTCCCGGCGCTTCTCCCTCGCGGCGCCACTACTCCGAGGCCTATGTGTATGCTTACGTCGGCTCCCGGGAATGGACCCACGCCATGAAAACATGGGCGGACCAGATCGATCCTACGTTTTGGGGAAAAATGCAGCAGTTCGCCGTCTCCGGCAAGAACAGCACGGACCTGGACTGGGACCTGAACGCTTCCTACCGGGCTTCCGAATGGCTTCCTAGCGGCGGCGGGCACTGGAAAGGTCCGGGCAGCTCCAGTATTCCCGACTTCGCGGGCTTCATGGCGTCCTGGCTCCCCAACATTTCCATTTACGATATCAAAGCGCAGCAGCTGCTGCTGTCGGGCGTGCTGACAAACGGCCTCACGAGCAACTCTCCGGCGCCGAACCCTCCCGTCGTTCCCGGTTACGCCACGGCGGCCTGGGATGTGCAGCCGGTCTCCGTCAAGACCATCGGAGTTCATTCCCTCTCAAGCCTCGATTGGAACTCGCAGGCTGACTTTTACGCTCAGCTCACGATCGCCGGCCAGCCGTTCTACGAAGCGACTCAGGATAACTTCGACACGATCTATCCGAACAACTGGATCTCCATGAAGTTCGTCCCATGGTCCAGCAAGAGCGCGCACGTTACCTATATTCTTAAGGATGAAGACGGCGGACTGAACGGCGGGGACGACACATGCGACATCAACCCGGCGCCTTACGACTACGGCTTCGCCTGTAACATCGATCTCATGTCAGGCCTGCTTACCGGCGACGTCACCGGCCTTCACGACACGCCCGCCACCTCAATCCTGCGCACCGGGCAGTCCGGCGCCACAAACCGAGCGCAGGCAAAGCTGACCGTCAAAGTCGACCGTCTTCAGCTTGCGAACGCAAACTTTTACAAGACCATG
>JAOQAA010000731.1 GCA_025963815.1 Capsulimonas sp. | reverse complement strand
TTTGGACATCCCTCTCCCAGGCTTTAGCCGGGGCGGGAGAGGGACCGAGGGTGAGGGCTTCACTCCGTCACCATCCGCACCAAAAACACCGCTAGCAGTATCTCCTCATTCTCGACAACCGTTTCCCCACCCTTCCGCCGATCGTCCAGCCATCGCAGCACGCGCTGCACCGGCTCGGCTCGCTCCGAAACCTCGATTAAATCCGTCAATTTGCGCATGCTTGTCAGACATGCTGAGAGATCTCCCGCCGCGTAGGCTTCCACCGCCTGCCGTGCGCGCGCCGCGATGCGTGCGGCTCCAGGCAAAGATCCGCGCTTCGCGCGCTGCTGCATTCGGCGCTGCGCACTCATCAGAGTGCGGCTCACGATCTCATCGCGCGCGAAGGGTTCCAGGGCCAGATAAGGGTAAAGCGAGTCGCGGCCGCCGACAATGCTTCCCACGGCGTTGATCGCGGAACGGCGAGCAATCGGCGTGGAGATCTGGTCCAGAGCGCGCAGCAGCGGCCCAAGCGCCGCGATGCTTCCGACCCTGCCGAGCGCGTCGGCAAGCGTCGTCACCGTGGCGGGGTCGGTTTCACGGTCGAGAATCACGGCCATTGCATTTCCAGCCGAGGGATCTTCTCGTTCTATCAAAGCGCGGATCGCCGTGGATCGAACCGAGGCGTCATTGCTGGACGCCAGGCTGATGAGAAGCCCGGACACGCGGTCGTCGTCAATCCGTCCCAGCGCTTCCAGCGCGGCCAGCTGCCGGGAGAGCGGACCGAGCTGCGCGGCGGCGGCCAGCGATGGAAGCGCGTGGGAGCTTCCAATCTTCCCCAGCGCCGTCGCCGCCGCATTTGTGATCCCTGATGAAGGGTCGGTCAGTTTGACGACCAGAGGCGTGACGGCGCGCTCGTCCCCAATCTCCCCCAGCGCCCTCGCCGCCTCCTCGCGCACACGCAGAGAAACATCGTCCAGAGCGCGCACCAGCTCTTCCACCGCCACGGGTGTACGGATCGTGGCGAGCTGCTCCGCCGCCGCCTGCCGCGACGCCACGCTGCCTTTGGAAAGCCGGCTGATATTGCGGAACGACGCAATCGGCTTGGTTGCGCGCAGCTGGCCGATCACATAGCGCGTCGAATTGCTGCCTTCCTCGCGGATCGGCTGGAGCAGAAGCAGCGCCACCGCGCGGAACAGCGCCGAGGCCAGGAACACGATGTGGTATGAATTGCGCACCATGCCGGTCGCCGGGAAATGCGTTTCAGCCATCGCGGTAATCATGGCGCCGCCAAGCAGCGGGGCAATGCCGCCGATAATGCCGGTCGTCGCGCTGACGGCGCTCACATAAACCGTCCGCTGCTCCGGGGGCGCCAGGCCGATCATCATGTTGAACTGCGTCAGTCCCACGCCCGCCCACGACGCCCCGGCGATCAGGTTCAGAACACAGATATCGATCTTGGAGAACGAGACGATGACGTGTCCGCCGTGGGTCACGGTCCAAAGTCCGGGAAAACTGTCCGGAACGGTCACAAGCCATAGGAACGGAGCGATGATCACCAGGACATTGCAGATGGCAAGAATGGGCTTGTTTCCATATTTGTCGGCCAGATACCCCCACAGCGGCATCACCCCAAGGCCCGCGATACTGGCGACGGCGCCGAGAAGCTGCATGACCGTGTAGTCGAAATGGAGATACTTGATCTGATAGACGGTGAAGAACTGTCCGGCGATCCCCGTCGCCGCTGCAAGGATCGCATTGTAAAGCATGATCCTGCGGAAGTTCCGGTCGCGAAATGGAGCGGAGTAATAGCGCAGCGCCGCCTTCGGGCCAGGAGCGCTGGCGCCGGCGGCGCTTACGGAGGGGGCCACATCGGGACTGCGAGATCCTAGAAAGAACGAGCATAGCGCGAAGACGCCCGCCACGCCGAACAGCGCGCCGAATGCGAGCGGCTGCGACATCGTCGCCTGCTTCGTCGCGTGGTCGATGAACAGACCACCCAGGATACTCGCGACCATGCCCACAAAGCCGGCGTACATATTGCGCCGGCCGAAATATCGGCCCCGATAATCTTTGGGAACCAGATCGGAGATCCACGCCGTCCACAGCGGACCGCCAATATTGAGCAGCGCGCTGGAAAGAACGGTGAGGAGGAGAAATATGCCCACCCAGAGTGACTTTGGCAGCACAAAGGGGATCAGAAGCATCGGCAGCCAGAGAAGGCGGCCGAGGACGCCCGACCAGATCACGATCTGCTTGCGATTTCCGTAGCGCTGCGCGTAATAGGAGGAGAATAGCTGGAGAAGACCCGCGAAGGCCGGAATCGCGGCGAGCGCCCCGATGATAAATTCGCTGCACCCTAAATAGAGCGCGAATCCGGTCTGGAACGCTCCGCCGCAAAACGTGCCCCAAATGGTGGCGGCGCTGCCCTCCCAAGTCCACAACCGCAGAGCGCGCTGCACTTCCTGGCGAGGTAATTCGGTTATCGCGACATCGGACGCGTCACTCTGCTTGTCCACGTCATTAACTTACGACGGGGGACGGCGTATTCCTGCGTGGATTTGGAAGAAGGGACGCTACGCGCGCAGCGTCCCCTGGCTCTTTCCGAC
>JAOQAA010000315.1 GCA_025963815.1 Capsulimonas sp. | reverse complement strand
GAGCAGATTCCCCATGGTGATATTCAGCTGCTGCTGACCATCTGCGAGGAAATCGGCCTGGTCGGCGCGAAGCATTTGGATCCCCGGCGCATCAAGGCGAAATATGGCTTCGTGCTCGACGCTGGGCCGCCGGTCGGGTCATTTGTTTACAGCGCGCCGACTCAGGATACGTTCGAAGTATGGATCCGTGGCCGCGCGGCGCACGCCGGCGCGCAGCCGGAGGATGGGATCTCGGCGATCCATGTCGCCGCGAAGGCGATCGCCCGAATGCAGATCGGTCGTATCGATCCGGAGACAACAGCCAATGTCGGGATTATCCACAGCGGAACCGCGACCAACATCATCCCCTTTGAGTGCTATTTGAAATGCGAGTCGCGCTCGCGCAATCCGGAAAAGGCGGACGCGCAGCGCGAGCTGATGCTTTCGATCTTCCGGGAGGAAGCCGAAGCGGCCGGAGCGACCGTCGAATTCAAGGTCGAACGGGAGTACGAGGGGTATGTGCTTGGACTGGATGGCGAAGTCCTGAAAATCGGCAGGGAAGCAGCGGAGAGCATTGGGATGGAGTATCTTCCGCGCGTGACCGGCGGCGGTGCGGATGCGAATGTCTTCAACCTGGGCGGTGTTCCGACTACGGTGCTCGGCTGCGGCATGACCAATATCCATCGGCACGATGAATATGTGAAGATCAGCGACATGGTGGCGAGCACGCAGCTGGTGCTTGCGATTACCGAGACGGCGGCGCGCCGCTCCGAGAAGAACTAAGGGTGCTGACGCAGGCCAGAGGCCAGGTGACAGTCGTCTCTGACTGGGATTCCGACGCTCAGGATCTGACGGTAATGGTTGACGGCGCGGCGCGGCGCGCCGTTAACTATCGCAGTCTCACGGGCGATGTGGGAGTCGGCGATGAGATACTTCTCAACACCACCGGTCTCTCGCTGAAGCTGGGCACCGGCGGCGTGGATTTTGTCATTGCAAATCTGACCCAATGTCCGGACATCTCGGGATCGACGGACGGCCATATCATCAAAGGCCGCTATCTGCCGTGCCAGCACAGCGTTCTTACGCTGGAGGAGCAGCCCTCATATCGCGAGGTTTGGGATCGCAGCCTCGACGGCTTTCCCGTACTGGTCGGACAGCTCCATTCTCAGGTCATCCCTGCGGCGTGCGGCCTTCTGGAGCGAGGGCTCCGGCGTATCGCATACGTCATGACGGACGCCGCCGCGCTGCCGCTGGCTTTCAGCAAGACCATTCGGGCCGCGCGCTCGCAGGGGATTTTGTCGGCCTCGATCACTTGCGGCCAGGCGTTCGGCGGCGATTATGAGACTGTAACGCTCTACTCAGCGCTGCTCGCGGCCAAATATGTCGCGAACGCCGACGCCGCGATCGTATGCCAGGGGCCAGGCAATGCGGGAACCGGCACGCGCTATGGTTACAGCGGCGTCGAACAAGCCGGCGTGCTCGACGCCGCCGCCCGCCTGGGCGCTCTCCCCATCGCCATTGTCCGGATGTCCTCCGGGGACGCGCGTGAGCGTCATCAAGGCGTCAGTCATCACACCCAAACGACCCTGGAGCTGACATACGCGCGCTGTGTGGTCCCGATTCCCAGCGGTGAAGCCCCCCAGGGTATTCCCAATCGACACGACGTGCGGATCATTGATGGGTATGGCCCGGCGCTCGATCGCCTGCGTGCGACGGGAGTCGGGGTAACCACGATGGGGCGAAATCAGGACCAAGACCCGCTCTTTTTTGCCGCCGCCGCCTGCGCCGGCCTGTCAGTTTGATCGTTATTTGATAGAGAGCTCCATACGCCCGGGTATGATGGAGAAGAAATTACGCTCCCGAACGGAAAAACCTATGTCACAAGACCTGACCGAGAAGGTTACAAGCACTAAGCGCATCTATGACGGCAGGATTATCAACCTGCGCCTCGATACGATCGTGCTGCCGAATGGCAAGATGAGCCAGCGAGAGATCGTCGAGCACAAAGGCGCCATCGCCGTCGTGCCAATGCTGGACCGGGACACGGTCATCTTGGTCCGGCAGTATCGAAGCCCGACCGGCGGAACGCTGCTGGAGATCCCGGCGGGATCGCTTGAAGTGGACGAGGACATCGATGTCTGCGCACACCGTGAGCTCGCGGAAGAGATCAAGTATAAAGCGGGGCATCTGGACAAGCTGTTTTCCATGTATGTCGCGCCGGGATACTCCACGGAGATCATCCATGTGTATGTCGCATATAACCTGGAGCCGACTTCCGGCGAAACCGATGAAGATGAATTTTTGGACCTCGTGACGATGCCGTTCGCGGAGGCGATCCACAAAATCCATACCGGGGAAATTCAGGACGCCAAGAGTATCAGCGGATTGCTCCAGGTCGAGCGCCTGCTTCCCAATTTAGAATTCTAGTACGGCAATTTTAGGAGACGACATTGAAGTTAGGGATCAGTATGTGGAGCTATGTCGCCGCGTGGAAAACCGGCGACTTCGATATTCCTGCGTTTATCCATGAATGCAAACGCCTGGGTGTGGACGGGGTCGAGCTGCTCGACTTCTTCTGGAAAGACCGCGCCGCCGAGCTGCCGGCCGTGGAGGAAGCGCTCCGCGAGACGGGCCTCGCCGTGGGCGTCTATTCGGTCTCCAACGAGTTCGTGAATCCCGATTACGAGGCCCGTATGGAGCAGGTCGAGATTATTAAGCGGGGAGTGGATTCCGCAGTGCATTTTGGCGCGAAAACCGTGCGCGTTTTCGCGGGCAACCAGAAGGATGGCGTGGATTTCGATCTGGCGCTGGCCTGGATCATTGAAGGCCTGAGCGCCGCCGCCGAATATGCTTACGCGAACGGCGTCACGCTGGCTCTGGAAAACCACGGCAAGCTTGCGGGACGAAGCGATCAGGTCGAGACGATCCTGAAGGCTGTCGCAAGCCCCGCCATGAAGGCCAACCCGGACACTGGCAACTTCCTGCTGGTGCATGAGGCGCCGCACGACGCCGTGGATAAGCTCGCGACCCGAGCGGCCATGGTGCATCTGAAAGATTTCCACCTCGTTCCCAACAGCTATGACGGGTTCGCCTATACGGCGCTGGACGGACTGAAGTTCGTCGGCAAGCCGCTGGGCGAGGGGGATGTCGATTTGGCCGACTGTATTCTTTCGCTCAAACAGGCGGGGTTTGACGGTTGGGTCAACATCGAGTACGACGCCGAGATCGACCCGCTGGAAGGCGTGGCGCGTTCGGTGCAATTTGCAAACGGCCTGATGGGCCGGTAATTAAGATTTCGATTAAGATTTAGGATTGGGAGCAGATATGGCGGAACATAAGATTGTTGTCCTGGACGGTGACCAAACCGGCCAGGAACTGTTACTCGAAGGACTGCGCGTACTCGATCCATCGGTCATCCGAATGGATCTTAAATTTGAGCACTACGATTTGACGCTGGAGAACCGCCGCGCCACCAAGAACCAGGTGGTGCACGATGCGGCGGCGGCGATGAAGAAGCATGGCTTCGGCATCAAGGCGGCGACGATCACTCCGGATATCGCCGGCGATGTCGGTTCGCCGAATGCGATCCTTCGCGAAGAGATCGATGGCACGGTCATCGTCCGCACCGGACGCCGCCTGCCGGGCGTCCTGACGGTCGGCGGCGTCTCCGCCCCAATGTCCGTCGTACGCATGGCCGTGGACGATGCCTATGGCGCCAAAGAATGGCGCGAGGGAACGGGATACGACGAGATCGCGTACCGCACCGAGCACATCAATCGCGGCACCTGCCGCATGGTCGCCGAGTTTGCATTCCGCCACGCGCAGAAAATGAACGCCAAGGTCTTCGGCGGCCCGAAGTACACGGTGTCTCCCGTTTACGAAGGAATGTTCAAGGAAGAGATGGACGCGGCGTCTAAGAAGTTCGGCGCCGTTCGTTATGAGCCGCAGCTGATTGACGCCACCTACGCACTGCTGCTGGCCCGCGCTTCCGAACCGCTGGTGATCCCTGCATTAAATCGCGACGGCGACTGTCTCAGCGATCTGGTGCTGGCCTTCTACGGCTCCATCGCCGGCTCCGAGTCGATTCTGCTTTCGTTCGATGAGAATTTCGAGCCGAAGGTTGTGATGGCCGAAGCGCCGCACGGCACCGCGCCCGCGCTTCAAGGCAAGAATATCGCCAACCCGCTTGCGATGATCCTCGCCGGCGCTTCGCTCCTGTCGTTCTTAAAAGACCCCGCCGCCACCCGCGCGTCGCGTGCGATTTACGAAGCCGCCTTCGAAGCGATCAACGATGGCGTCCGCACCGCAGATCTCATGGGCCATGCGACGACAACGGAGTTCACGGACAATGTGATCCATCGCGTGCGCAACAAGGTAGAGGTCTGGGAGGCAATGGGGCAGTCGTAATATGGCGACATTTGCCGACAACCCATTCACGCTCTTGTCTCTGATCGCAGCGCCTGCTGTGCTGACCAATGCATCGTCCGTGCTGGCGCTTGGCACGAGTAACCGTTTCGCCCGGGCGATTGACCGCGCCCGGGCGCTGTCCGCGCAGCTGGAATCGCAGAAACCCGACGATCCCGACCATCCGGACGCCGAGTGGAAGGCGGAGCAAATGGCGCTGCGTTTTCGGCAGTTGGGTCGCGTGGAGCGCCGCTCTATCCTGCTGCTGAACGCGCTGACGTCGTTTTATTCGTCGCTCGGTTCGTTCGCGGCCGCCAGCCTCGTGTCTTTGCTCGGGGCTGGGATCGCAGCGACAGGCCGTCACGACGTCGCGATCCATGTGCTGCTTGGCATCGCGCTGATCGCGGGATTCTGGGGTGTGGGCGGCTTGGTGTACGGCACGTTTCTCCTAGTTCGGGAGACGCGCCTCGCAGTCGCCAACTTAAAGGAAGAAGCGGCGATTGTACGCAAACGACATCACCGCATACTGCCGCCGGAAGCGCCGAGCGATTAGTTTATTCCACAAGGACAAAGCGCCAAGCATCGACTTGGCGCTTTTTTCTTGCGCGTGGGTATAATCTGCCCAACATGACTTCTCCAGCACCCACACCTGTTTCCACATCGCCGCGTAATTTGATCCGATTGGGCTTCTATACCGCGCTTGGCGTTGCCGTGCTTTACGTTCTGGCGCTCTTTGTCCAGCACCTGTCCAAAGCCGTGCTTGCCGTTGCAACGCCATTTGTCGTCGGCACGGCGCTGGCGCTGCTGATGGACCCGATCGTCGATCGATTGGAGCGTCGGGGGATCAGCCGCATCGGCGCGGTCGCGATCGTCTTTGGCATCTTTCTTTTCTTCACCGTCAGCGTCTCTTACCTCACAATTCCATTGCTGATCGATCAGGCAGGCCAATTGGCGCAGAACGCGCCGAAAAGCATCGCGGACATGCACGATGCAGTGAATAAGTATTTAAAGGATAACCCAAAGATTGGGCCGATCAAGCTTCCAACCACGATCGATACGCCATTAAGCCAGCTTTCGGCGAAGATGGTGACGGTACTGCAAAACTCGGCGGGGGGCGTGGCGGGTTTTCTGCTTGGCTCCGTGGCGACGATCCTGCAAATTGTTGTCACCTTGATCGTGACATTCTATATGCTGGTTGATATCGACCGCCTGCGCGCCCGATTCTTTTTCCTGCTTCCCGAAAATCGGCGGGCGACTGTTGGGGAAGTGGCGACGGATATCGGCGATGTCTTCACTGGGTATCTTCGCGGTCTGCTGATTGTCTGCGCAATGTACGGCGCGGCGACGACGGCGCTGCTCTACGCGATGTCCTTCGCGCATGGAGAGATCGCGAAGTACGCGCTGCTGGTCGGCGCGGCCGCCGGCGTGCTCTACGCCGTGCCTTACATTGGCGCGCTTTCCACGGCGCTCGTGACCTTCATCGTGGCGTTCGCCGCCGGCGGTTTCCAATTTGGCTGTTGGGGTATCGCGTTCACGCTGCTGCTCAATCAGATCTTCGACAACGTGGTCACCCCACGTGTGGTCGGCGGCGGGGTAGGGCTGCATCCAGTTGCCTCCCTCTTCGCGCTGACGCTGGGAGGAGAGCTGTTCGGCCTCTGGGGCCTGCTGCTCTCGGTTCCCGTGGCGGCCAGCGTTCAAGTGGTTCTGCTGCGCCTGTTCCCCAAACTCAGCGAGCCGACCCCCGCGCCGTTTCTTCGGGCGCAGGGCGTGAGGGCGACGGAGTCCGGGCAGACGCAGCAAATCAACGGGGATGAGCCGAGTGAGGAAGAGAAGCCGAAGGAATAGTCTCCGTGAGGACCTATTCCCCCGGCGCTTGGGTAAGATACCCCGTTTCCGTGCTTCACTCCTGTTCCACCCACCCCGGCCTTCGGCCACCCCTCCCGGGTTCCACCCACCCCGGCCCTTCGGGCCACCCCTCCCGCAGCTGGAGGGGAATGGACTAATAACGCATACAGCTTTCGAAATACCAACTCTTATCTCCCTTCCCGTCGCGGGAGGGTTGGCCGAAGGCCGGGGTGGGTGGAACAGGGCCGCTCACACCGCCAGCACCTCCGCCCTCGAATGCCAAGTTGTCCAGTTTCCGCTCACCGCATGCACTTTTCCTGCTCCCTCAAACACAAGCAGACGCGTCGCCACGGCGTCGATAAAGAACCGGTCGTGGCTGACGACGATGGTGGCGCCGGGGAAGTGGACGAGGGCGCGCTCCAGGACCTGGATACTGGTGACGTCGAGGTGGTTGGTCGGCTCGTCGAGGACCAGGGCGGCGGCGCCGGAGAGCAGACAGCGGGCGAGGGCGACTCGGGCTTTCTGGCCGCCGGAGAGAGCGCTGATCTTCTGCTTCATGTCCATCTCGGAGAATTGCAGCAGGCCAAGAAACCGATGGACTTGCTTGCGGCGCGCGTTATTCGCCATTTCGTAGACGTTCACGGCGTGCGAAATGGTGTCATTGGGCGGCAGTTCCGCCAGGACCTGATTGAAGTAGGCGAACTTGACGCCGCTCGCCCAGGCGGCGCGGCCATCGTCAGGCTTCTCCTCGCCAGTGATCAGTCGCAGAAGCGTCGACTTGCCGCTGCCGTTGGCGCCGATGATCGCCAGCCGTTCGGATTTGTTCATCTCGAAAGTCAAATCGGTGAACAGGGTTTGATCGCCGTAGGCTTTGGAGATCTTCTCCGCGCTGAACAGCTTTTCGGGAACGCGCAGGCTGTCGTAGATTTCCGTCACAATCACATCGGCGGGACGCGGCTCGGCGCGCTTTTTGACATCGGCGAGACGGCGGCGCAGGGCCTGGCTGGGATTGGCCGCGTCCTGCTTTCGCGCTTCGATCGTGTCAGCCTCGATGGCTAACATCTCTTCTTCATGCTGGAACTGCGATTGCAGCGTTTTTAGGCGAAACGGCTTCTCGCGGATATAAGTCGTGTAGTCGCCGTCGTATTCGTGCAGATGGTAATTCTCCACTTCGACGATCTTGTTCACAACGCGGTCCAAGAAGTGCCGGTCGTGCGAGACGACAAGATACGCGCCGCGCATCTTCTGCAGCCATCCCTCCAGCCATGTCACGCCTTCCAAATCCAGGAAGTTCGTCGGTTCGTCAAGCAAGAGGACATCGGGCTCTTCCAGCAGGATCTTGGCGAGACTCGCCCGGTTGCGCCAGCCGCCGGACAGCTGCTGGACAGGGCGATGACGATGCTCCTCGCTGAAGCCGAGTTTGGAGAGGACGGTGTTGATGGCCGTATGGTAGTTCCAGCCGTCGCGCCGCTCCATTT
>JAOQAA010000730.1 GCA_025963815.1 Capsulimonas sp. | reverse complement strand
TTTGGACATCCCTCTCCTCCGGGAGAGGGAACGAGGGTGAGGGCTCTATCGCTCGTCCGAACTCAGCAATTTTAACGCAAAATTGGGGTTGTAGTTCTTGTCGCACGCGCCGCAGGACGCCTGGCGGATGCGGCGGTTTCGGTGGACGCGGCGGCCGCAGACGGGGCAGCCGTAGACGTATCGGTGCGGGGTGCGTGGCGGCGTGAGCGGAGAGGCGGCGTAACGCTTTGTTACTCCCAGCTGCGCCGCTAAATTCCAAAACGCCTTCGAGTGGTTCGGGTGCTTGATGTGCGCCACTTCGTGACGAAACGTGTTCAGTGCTTCTTCCCACCCATGCTCTAGGTATGCCTGCCAGCTGAGCACGATCCGGTGTCGCTGCGGCTGATAATATCCCCCGTACGCCTTGCGCCGCGAGATGACGATCGTGGGATAGATCAGTTCATTCTCAAAATACTCCTGGTTGAGCCGATCGAACTCCTCACGTATGGCTTGGAGAAGCTCTGCTTCTGTTAGCTCGCGAATAGGAGGGGAGGGTAGCGGCGCTTCGACTTGAATTTGCATGGCCTTCATCACCAGAGATTATACCTCCTGTCCTGCATGGACAATCTCGTTTGACACAGGTTTCCCAACGGCCAAGCGCGGGTACATACGGATATCGTTCGCCGCAATTCACTGACGTCAACGATGAAGGAGTATCCACGATGTCTTCGATGCCTATTATGCGCTGCTTTTGCGCCGTCGCCTTTACCGCAACCATCTTTGCCGCCGGCTGCAGCAACAATGACGCCGCTGAGAACCAGCCGCCGACGGTTGTGACCAACACGACCACGACTACGCCTGTTCCCGTCGCTGTGCCGGCGGGTACGACCACTGTGACTACCCCGGGAGCCACAACGACTGTGGTCGGCGGTGTGCCGCAGACCAACAATACCAACGCCGGTCCTGGGGCCGCCACGGGCGCGGATTCGGCTACCGGCGACGCAGTACTCAAGAACATTCACACGAACGTTCAGCTGACTGGCTCACGCATTCTTGCTACGGCCGACTCCGCTGGTGTCGTTCGTTTGACTGGCACTGCCCAGAACCAGCAGCAGAAGGCGCTCGCCGAGCGAACTGCTTCCAACACTCCTGGCGTGACCAGCGTCGTCAATAAGATTGAGATCGTTGCCACCGGCGGCGTCAAGACGCCTCCTCCTGCCCCGAAGGTGAAGGTGGTCGAGAAGACGCACATTGTTGTCGTGCACGACAAGGCGGCGCCGCCCCCGCCTCCTGTTGACGATTCCACCCCAGTACCAGCTACGACGGATAACAGCGCCAGCCCTACGACGGCTCCGCCGCCCACCAGCTCCGGAATGTAATCGAAACGATCCGCCTTCGGGGAAATCTTTCCCGAAGGCGGCGTCGCCGTCTTCACTTTGTTTTCGACGCGTTGACGGACTCTTCTTCGCATGCTACAATACGCCAACGACGAAGTATTTGTTGGAGAATGGAAGCGGCGATGCGATTCAAAACACTGCTCCTTTTTGGAGCCCCCGGAAGCGGCAAGGGGACACAGGGAACGATCCTGGGAAATATTCCCGGGTATGTCCATGTGGCCTGCGGCGACGTCTTCCGTAACCTGCGCGTCGGCTCGCCTTTGGGGAAAGTCTTCCTGGATTACAGCAGCCGGGGCAGCCTGGTTCCGGACGACTTTACGGTTCAGCTCTGGCGGGCGCACATTGATGGTCTTGTGAGTCTTCAGAAGCTTGATCCTAACTACGACACCCTGATCCTGGATGGTATTCCCCGCAATGTCGCACAGGCGCGCTTGATGGACGATTATATCGATGTCCAGCGCGTGTACTATCTCAACTGCGAAGACCGTCAGAAGGTCATGACGCGCTTGAAGCGCCGTGCGCTGCACGAGAACCGTTTGGACGATGCGTCGGACAAGGTGATCGAGCATCGCCTTTATGTCTACGAAGCGGAAACAGCGCCCGTGCTTGGGTATTATCCAGAGGAAAAGATCCGTAGGATCGATACCGGGCGGACGCCCGTAGAAGTCCTTGCCGACATTCTTTCGGACCTGAGGTCGCTGAAACTGCTGACGCAGGACGAGGAAATGTCCTGAGCGGGAACAAATTTCCGCAAAAATCTGTTATAATAGTATCCACAACATGGGGGCGATAGGTTTCGACTGAGAGATTGGTTGCTCAGGTCGCGAGTCGAGGCGCCGCTGGCCTCGTTAAAAGCGGCAAAAAAACAAACGCGAACACTAAGTTCACCACAGCCCGTACTTCGTACGCGCTGGCTGCCTAACTAACCCTTAGGTAGTATTGCGCCGCCCTCGGGCGGTCCGTCTCCTCTTATCAAGCCCGCCGGTAAGACTGAGGCGTAAATAAACGGGATTACGCTTAAGAGCTGCTTTTCGGCTTAAGCGGACATCAAAGGAAAGATCGCGCGGCTGGCAGCCCGCCAATAGGCGGCCGAAGCGCTAAAACCAAATTGTTGGCTATGCTTGTAGACGCCTGGGTTTTCGCTACTTAGGACGAGGGTTCAACTCCCTCCGCCTCCACCATGTTCCGCAGCGCCTCCAAAGCCTATTTTGGAGGCGCTGTTTCATTTTCCATGGATGACCCCGTACGTTTGTTGACCCCCACGTGAAAAGTATGTTACAATTACGAATCACTCTCCCTCACGCCGGCCACGCCAGGAGTACCCAACGGTCATGAAAATGAGTTTGGACTTTCCAATCGCTCGCCGATTATATACTTATTCCGCTTCTATTATTTCTGCAATTATTCTTTCCGCCGCCGTTACTCCGGCCCACGCCGCCGACAGCGTACAGCTTGTGGTTGGCGGGCAGCCCGTCGCATTCGTCGTCCAGCCTTACCAGGAGAACGATGGAACGGTATTCGCGCCGGTCGATTTTGTCCGTCGCATGGGCGCCAATTATGCGCCGTCGCAGGATGGTAAGAGCGTCGATGTCATGGGGGCAAACGGCGCCAAGCTCACCGTACCGTTCAATATGGTCCATGAACGCTACTGTGTTCCCGTAAAGCAGGTGGCGACGGCCCTTGGCGCTTCCGTGGGCTGGAACGATCGCGCGCATACCATGACGCTGCGTGCGAAAATCGAAGTCGTCAAACAGGACAAAGACGGTCTGTCGATCTTTACGTCTTATCCGATCTATTACTCGGTGAAGCGTTTGGAGAAGCCGCAGCGGATTTACGTCGACCTGCTAGGCGCCGATCTGGCCTCCTCCCCGGCCACTGTCCCTGCCTCCAATCCCGGCGTGTCTTACATCCGCAGCGGCTCCATTTCCTACAACACAGTTCGGATCGTAGTCGATCTCAAGAAGAATATCGGGTTTAAAGTCGCCAGCACGCCGCTGACCTCGCATGTGCAGGTGGCGATGAGCGGGGACGGCGAGCCGCCGCGCGTCGCGTCGCGTCCTCAGCCGTCGCCGATCGTACCGATCCCCGTGACGCCACGTCCGCTTCCCGTAACGCCTCTGCCTGTCGCGCCGCCCGATACTCCTCAGACTGTGCCCGGGCTGCAAATTACGGATGTCGCCTGCAATGTCGTCAGCGACACGCTGACGCAGATCGTCATTAAGACGACAGGGCAGGGCGATTTCAAAACCGAGACCCTGTCTTCCCCAAGCCGTCTAGCGTTCGATCTGGCCGGCGCCTCGCTTTCGGATAATCTGAAGCGTTTGGTCAGCACGGATCACGCGATTATCAAATCGATCCGAAGCGGCATTATGAAAGCCGGCGGCAAGCAATTCGGCCGTGTCGTTCTGGATATGACAAAGCTCGTGGCGTTTGATGTGACGACGCAGCCTTCGGATGAAGGCGTAGACTACGTCATCAATGTCAAGACACCGGGAGGCCCTCCGGTCGGTCCGGCAACAGTTTCTCCCGTACCGGACAGCACGCTTCTGGCCGGCAAGATCATCATGGTTGATCCGGGCCACGGCGGCGGCGACTCCGGCGCTGTGGGCATCGGCGGCGCGCGGGAAAAAGATCTGACATTATCGATCGGCAAAAAACTGCGCAACCTGCTCGCGAGCAACGGCGCGACGGTCTATATGACGCGTGAGGACGACACCAAGCCGTCGGTGGCGGCTCGGCCGCAGATGGCGATCGCCGCCCACGCCGATTACTTCATCAGCATTCACTGTGATGATAGCGGCTCGCGCAACTCACATTCCGGTTCGACGGTGTATTTCCACGCGCAGAACCCCTTATGCCGCCGGTTCGCTGTCAACGTCATCAACCGAGTTGCCGCGGTCTCAGGAATTCCGCCGAATGGAGTAAAATCGGATACTATTCGCTTCCAAACGGGATTTGGAGTTCTGCGCGGCAGCCCCATGCCCGCAATTCTCGTGGAATGCGGGTATATGAATAGTGAGAGCGATCTTTCCAAGCTTCGCACTCCCGCCGTTCAGCAGCATGTCGCCGAAGGCATCGTCGCCGGGCTGCTTGATTTTATCGCCGATGCCGGAAACCGGTAGACACGGATATCACTGATGAGTAAGAACTCGACCCGGATCGTATTGACCGCCCTTTTGCCTCTCGCCGTAATGCTGGGCGCCTGCAACAACCATGGCCCGTCGCCCACATCGCCGCCAGTAACCACGAACCCCCCGCCACCGGCCACGACGCCGCAGGGGCCTCTCGCTCCCGTTCACGAGGGCTACATCTATTTGCCTTCTCCCAATGGAACTGGGGATGACAATGAGCTGGTGGCTCAAAAAGTGACGTTCGACAATCCCGACGATCCGGCGCGCGAAGCGCTGAACGCCCTGGTCGCCGCCAAGGGAACGCCGCTGGCGAGCGGCTCCGAATTGCGCGGCGTCAAGATCGAGGATGGCCTGGCGACAGTGAACTTCTCTCCTGAATTCAAATCGAACTTCCACGGGAGCGACACACAGGAAGCGCAGGCGATTAACTCCATCTTGAAGACGCTGGGGCAGTTCCCGACAATCTCCAAGGTGCAGATTCTTGTGGACAATGCGGCTGTAGATTCTCTCGGAGGACATTTCGAGATCTCCGATCCGCTCGATGTCATTCGCACGACCGTCGACGCCAAGCAGGCGCGTGTTTACCATAAGGCGCAGTCGCATTGACGTTCGTTCTCACACCGGACGCCCCGATCGGCGTATTTGATTCCGGCCTCGGCGGCCTCAGCGTTCTGCGAGAGATCGAGCGGCAGCTTCCCGCCGAGCGCATCCACTACGTCGCTGACACGGCGAATGTGCCGTACGGTGACAAGCCGATCGAAGTCGTGCGCGCTCTGGCTCTCAAACTGACGGATTATTTGATCGAGAGCGGCGCCAAGATCGTGATCATGGCGTCGGGCACCTCCACAGCTGCCGGTCTCACCGCCGCGATACAGAAATATCCTCTCACAGACATTATCGGGACGATTGATTCCGGCGCACGGACTGCAGTTCACGCGTCGCCTGGCGATATCGGCGTGGTCGCCACCAACGCCACGGCGCGCAGCCTCGCTTTTACGCGGGCCGTTAACGCCATCGATCCTGAGCGTCGAGTAGTGGAGCAGGGGGCGCCCCGTTTCGTGCCGCTGGTCGAAAGCGGCCTTACCGAGTGCGCGGAAGCCGTGGACGCCTCCCTGGAATACCTGCGCCCTCTAGCCCGCGCCGGCGTCCGTGTCATCATCCTTGGCTGCACCCACTTCCCATTTCTTGACGCGGCGCTGACCCAGGCGGCGCGCGACTTAAACTTCCAGCCGCTGTTTGTCGATCCCGCAGCAGAGACCGTTCGGGATGTGAAAGCGATTTTGGATCGCAAGAGTTTGCTGCGCGATCCGCAATTACCTCACACGCCGGTCAGGTTTGACGCCACGGGAGATCCCGAAGACTTTGGGCGTCAGGCTTCCGTACTCTTGAAGCGCGACGCCGGCGTCGTGAATCTTCTGCGTCTGGACGATTGACGCATTCCTTCTCGTCCGTTATAATAGGGCGATAACGCTTATCGGTACGAACAAGCACTATCTTATGTTAGGAGATCCGTCGCCATGCCCCGAGAAGACGGCCGCCCGCTGGACGCCACGCGTCCCACCACGCTTACACGCAGCTACGCCCGCTACGCCGAAGGCTCCTGTCTCATCGAAGTCGGCGAGACCAAGGTGCTGTGCACCGCCAGCGTCGAAGACAAAGTTCCCCCGTTTCTGAAAGGCAAGGGACAGGGCTGGCTTACCGCCGAATACGCCATGCTTCCCCGCGCTACACACACCCGGTCCTCACGCGACGGCGCCAAGCCCAACGGACGCGGTATTGAGATTCAGAGGTTGATTGGCCGTTCGCTGCGCTCTGTCGTGGACCTCAGCGCGCTCGGTGAGCGAACGATCAGCATCGACTGCGATGTGCTTCAAGCTGATGGCGGCACCCGCACCGCGGCGATCTCCGGCGCGTTCGTAGCGCTGGTGGAAGCGTTCGCCTGGATGAAGGATCAGAAGATGATCCGGACCTTCCCGTTCGACGAATGGGTGGCGGCGGTTTCCGTTGGTGTCGTGAAGGGTGAAGAGCGGTTAGACTTGGCGTACGAAGAGGATTCGCAGGCGGCGGTCGACATGAATGTCGTCATGACCGACACAGGCAAGTACATCGAAGTGCAGGGCACCGCCGAGGGCGCTCCGTTTGACCGGCAGCGCATGAACCGGCTCCTGGATCTGGCGGCGATCGGCTCGCGCAGCATTATTGCCAAGCAGCGGGAAGTCCTCGCGGATCTGCTCTAGTATGCCTACACTTGTCATCGCTACGAATAATGCAGGCAAGCGCGAGGATATGCGCCTGCTCCTGGGCGAAGTCCCGGAGCTTCGAGGATTCGAGCTGCTCACCATGCGCGAGGCCGGCTATCCCGATTGGGATCCCGAGGAAACTGGCGCCGACTTTGCCGAGAAC
>JAOQAA010000725.1 GCA_025963815.1 Capsulimonas sp. | reverse complement strand
ATTGGACCCGAGCGCTGCGCTCGATCTGACCATCAGCCTTCCCGTCCATAATCAAAGCGCGCTCGATCAGTATCTGCAGCAACTGTACGACCCGAGCAGCCCCAACTACCACAAGTATCTGAGCGTCGCTGAGTTTACTCAGACATATGGGCCTACCGAGCAGGATTACACCGCCGTCGCCGTGTTCCTCAAAGCGCGAGGCTTCACTGTCGGAGCAGTTCCCAAAAATCGCATGCTCGTGGACGTACGCGGATCGGTCGGCGCGATTGAACAGACGTTCCACGTTCACATGAAGCGCTACCAGCACCCGACGGAGAACCGCACCTTTTTTGGCCCCGACGCCGAGCCGACCGTCGATCAGCCCGTTCCCATTCTGGATGTCACCGGGCTCGACGATTTTACGCTCCCCAAACCCAAGAACCTTCACATTCAGCCTAAGACGACCACAACGATCACCAAAGCCACCGGCTCCGGGCCGGGCGGTCTGTATCAAGGCAACGATTTCCGAGGCGCTTACTGCCCACAAGTGACGCTTGACGGCGACGGACAGACGATCGCCATCTGGTCGGGCGCCAGCTACTATCCTTCGGACATCGCCACTTATTGTACGGTGTCGGGACTTCCGCCCGCCAACGTCACGCAGGTCCCGATCAACGGGGCGGCGACTACGCCGTCGCCAGGACAGGATGTGGGCGAGCAGTCGCTGGATATCGAAATGTCGCACTCGATGGCGCCCGGCGCGAAAATCTATCTCTACTTCGGCGGCAGCGCGGCGGATACATGGAACCGCATCGCCACCGACAACATCGCCAAGCAGGTGACCTGCTCCATCAGCGTCAGCCCCCCGCCCTCGACCCTGAATCAGATTTTGCAGCAGATGGCGACGCAGGGACAATCCGTGTTCAACGCCAGCGGCGACGCCGGCTACTCCGCCTCCCCCTTCGGTTGGGATGATAACCCCTATATGACGAGCGTCGGCGGCACAAACCTTACGGTGAGTTCCTCGGGCGGACCTCGCTCGCTGGAAACCGGCTGGGGCGGCAGCGGCGGCTACATCAGCCCCAACTACGCGATCCCCACCTGGCAGCAAGGCATCAGTATGACCGCCAATGGCGGCTCCACAACACAGCGTAACTGCCCGGATGTCGCGATGATCTCCGACAACTTCTGGTTCGTTTTCAACAACGGCCAATCCGGCGGCGTCGGCGGCACCAGCGGCGCGGCGCCTTTGTGGGCCGGCTTCATGGCGCTGGTCAACCAGCAGGGGGCGCAGCACGGAAAGCCGACGGCCGGCTTCATCAATCCGGCGGTCTACGCCCTCGGCAAAGGCGCCAATTACAACACGTACTTCTACGATGTGACCTCTGGCAGCAACGGCAAGCCGGCGGTGACGGGTTACGATCTCGTGACCGGATGGGGATCTCCCAAAGGACAGGCCCTCATCGACGCCCTTAGCGGATCGTCGAACTACACCGCAGTCGCCAGCGAAAACCAAACGGTGTCATTTGGCGCGCCGGTGGATGTCGCCTACGGCGCGAATACCAGCTTCTTCTACAAGTATGCGATCGCGGGCAGCTTCACGTTCAGCAACGCCACGTTTGGGGGAGACCCGATCTTTGGCGTCGCCAAGTCCGGATACTCCAAGCCGTTTGTGAAGAGTGTGAACGAAGGAAGCTCCGCCACGTTCGGCTACCCCGTGGAAGCCGCTTACGGTGCCAACGGTCACTATCTCTTCAACTGGGGGACCACTGGAACGGTGACATTTAACAACACAGCCTGGGGAAGCGATCCCGCGCCGAATGTCGCAAAGTCCGGCTACTACCTACCCTATGCGCAGTGCGCAGGCGAGGGCGGCTCCGTCACGTTCTCGGTCCCCACCGATGTCGCCTATGGCGCCAACGGCCACTTCCTCTTCCAGCATGCGGTGACGGGAACCATCGTATTCAACACGACGACATTCGGAAGCGATCCGGCTTACGGAACGCATAAGTACGGATATTACCGACCCAGCCATTAGCCCGCCTCTCAAAGACACAGCAAAAAATCAGCCTCCAGGGTATTCCCTGGAGGCTGATTTTTCGATGGAATCATATCCGCTTACGCGCAGCGCTGGGTCGTTTCTGAGGCATGCACATAGGCGGTCACCCGGTTGCGGCCGTTTGTCTTGGACAAATAGAGGGCCTGATCGGCATATTCGATAAGATCGCGGCAGTTCTCAATTCCGTCTCTGTAGGTGACGACTCCGATGCTGGCGGTCACCTGGCGCAAATCCCAGGGGGTCGATGCAATCGCATCGCGGAACCGCTCGGCGATAATCGCGATCCCCTCTTCGTCCGTTTGCGGAACAATCACCACAAACTCCTCCCCTCCGTAACGCGCGGGGGTATCGGTATCCCGGCAGTTGTCCATCAGGAGATTTGAGATCGTCTTTAGCACCTTGTCGCCCTGCGGATGGCCAAAGGTATCGTTATACTGCTTGAAGTGGTCGACGTCGAGCAGGAGCAGGGATAGCGGATGACCGTAACGCATGGCGCGCGTCCATTCGCGCTCCAGCTCATCTTGGAACCCACGGTGGTTTGTCAGCCCAGTCAGGCCGTCGGTGATCGCCAGAGCGTTCAAGTGAATATTGGCTTCCGCAAGCGACGCCTTCTCATATTCCAGATCGGCGCGCACACGGATCAGTTCGTCGTTTTGCTGCTCCAGCTCCGCCTGAGTGGATTGCAGTTCATCGTTTTGAACCTCCAGCTCAGCCTGCGTATTTTGCAGCAGGTCGTTGTGCATTTCCAGTTCTTGTTTCTGCTCTTCCAGCTGCACGTACGCTTGCTCCACCGTCTCGTGCGCCTTCATCAGATCCGCGGTTCGGGCCTCGACAATCGCTTCCAGTTTACGAGTGCGCTCCATCAGCAGGCGAGTCCGCAGCCGCAGCAGGATCCAGAACATCACCAGCGCCAAGACCACGCAGCCGGCGCGGAAGAGCGTTGTCTGATAGTAGTAGGGCTGAAGCACGATCGTGACCGTGGCGTGCGAGAGCGCGGAGACCGACTGGGCGTCAAAAGAACGCACCTCGAAGGTATAGGTTCCTGGCGGCAGGTTCATATAGGCCGCACGGCGTCCCGACCCTACGTCGGTCCAGCGAGAGCTATATCCGCGCAGACGGTACTCGAAGCGCAGGCGCTGTGAGCCGACAAAACGAATGGCTGTATATTCGACATTCAGATCGCCTGTTCCCGGCGGAACCACAATCGTCCGATCAAAGCCGAAACGCACCCCGTTGATTCGCACGGTCTCAAGGGCGGTCGGCACGGAGATCCGCAGGAACTTCGTGGGATCGACCCGAATGACGCCATGCTCGCAGACGAACCACAGCATTCCCTGGTCATCCTTCGTAACACAGTTCTCGAAATTGGACTGGAGCGCCCCGCCGTTGGCGCCGTCCGCCTTCTCTATCCGCGTGAATGTCGCCGTCCCGGCGTAGCCGTCGGCAACCGCGCCCAGCCGTGTTTCTTCGACACAGGAGATCCCGCGCGACCCTGCAATCCAGAAGCGCCCCATGCCGTCAGGCGCCATACCGGAGATGTAATCCGACGGAAGTCCATTGGCGGCGGATGTCAGGACCGTGACGGCCCCTTTCTTCCAGCGCGCTAATCCCGCTCCATTGAACCCTAACCAGATCGCGCCGTCTTTGCCTTCACAGATCGATGTCGCCTTCCATCCGGTCAGCTTGGGATAAGGCGCGTAGGGCGTCACCACATCGCCATGAACACGGATGAAGCCGCCTAAGCCGCCCACCCAAACATCGTCGTGGGAATCGATGAAAAGACAGCTGACCACGCCCTGCAGCAGCTGATTGCTGTGGATGCGGATCCGTTTGGCCCCGGTCTTGTCGAAGCGAAACAGATGCACGCCATCCGACACCCAAGTGCGCCCCTGGCTATCGCGAGCCGCCATATGCATGATGTTGGAATAGCCCTTGATCGGGCGAAGATGCTGGAAGTCGCGCCAGGCTCCGTTCGAAAACGTGGCGATCTCCCCGCCTTCCCGTCCGACCCACAGCTCTCCCCGACCAAGAGTCGTCAGGCTGGTGATATGAGCGTCATTGGGGATGGAAGCATCACGGGTAAAGTGTCCGCCGTCCATACGGAACAGTCCACTGCGGCGGGCGCCGACACAGAGGCCGCCGGGGGTCGAGGCAATCGATGTCAACTCGTCATTCGGCAGGCCGTCGGCGGCGCCGAATGTGCGGCAGATTTGCACACGAAGCCAGACCAGACCGGTTTGACAGCCGATCCAGTAGCCGTTTTCACTGTCGGTATACACAGGAATGGTCATCGTAGCGAAGAGAGAACCGCTGAGCGAAACCTTCTCAAAATTGTCACCGCGCCAGCCGTAAAGAATGGAGGCTCCTGAAACGCTCGTCGCGACGGCCCATAGCCGCCCACCCACATCCAGTCCCATACGTTCGCAGCGCTTGGGAAGACCGTCCGACGCCGCGCATGGAGACAGCTTACCATTGCGCGAGCGGAAGAGAACGCCGCCATTCTGGACCCACACGGTCCCGTCGGCGTCGCAAAGCAAATTCGGCGTGCTGTCCTTCGTCGTATACATCCACGCGAGGTCGGTCAGCGGTTCCGAAGAGGGAAGCTTGACGAACGCGCCGGAAACGGCGTGATAGACTCCGTTCGCGGAAGCGATCCATGCTCCGCCGCGACGGTCCGGTGCGACGGTGACCGATCCGTTGCCAAACTGAGCCGCGCCTCCGATGGAAGTTTCTCCTGCCGCGCTGACGGAATAAAGCGCGCCCTGGCTTCCGCCCACAAGCACGCTTCCATCGGGAAGATCGGCAAAACTGTAGCACACTTCAGGAAGAGGGGCCGCTCCGAGACGGACGGGGTTCGCGCCGTCGCAGCGAAAGAGATATGCGTTTGTCGCAAGAAAAACATGCCCATCTTGCCCCAGCCACATCCGGTTGACGGTTTCTCGCCCCAGCACAGCCGTGACATCGATGAAGGCGTCGCCGGCGCGCCGGACCGCATGTCCCTGCGCCAGAATCCATAGGGTTCCCGCCTGGTCGATCACGAGGTCGTCCATGGCGCTTCCGGGAAGAGACGGCGTGGAGTGATGCTCGAAGACCGAAAAGCGCAGGCCGTCAAAACGCACGAGACCTTCCGCTGTCGCCAGCCAGACATAGCCGTCCGGCGTCTTCGCAACGGCGTTGATCTTACTGCTCGGCAGTCCATGCTCGGCGTCCCAAAGAGTGACCGCACGAGTGAGACCTGCCGGCGCGGCCGCATCGGCGCGCCCCGGCGTCCCGGCGATCAGGGAAGACCAAATAGCAAATATGAGAATGGGAACAAACAATTGTCTTCGCAAAATGCCTCTCGCTGCGCCGCGTCATTAAAAGTCGTAATGTGACAGCTTAATTGATATTGTGGCGTTCGTGAGAGAATACTGGAGAGGAGAAGGCAGGCGAGCGGAGGATTCAGCCAATCCATCCGAGGGACGGATTGGCTGAGAAGTGCTTGGCGGCGATTAACGCGGCGCGCTCGATGTGACCGTCAGAGCGCTCGGTTCGGACGATCCACCGCTGAGCGGCGGGTTCACAACACGGACGGCCACGGAGCCCGCCATGACGATAGCCCCAGTGGGAATCGTCACGATCAATCGCGTGGAGGAGTAAGCCGAGGGAGTATACTGCGCGCCGCCGCTGAATGTGACATGGGATCCCGCGAAGAAACCCATTCCCGCAATCGTCATGACAACACCGGACGAGCCGGCCTTGACCGAACCTGGGGCGAGGCTGGCGATCACCGGCCGCGCAAAGACCGTCAGCGTCGCCGGTTCCGACGCACCGCCGTTCAGCGGCTCGTTCACGACACGGACGGCCACGATCCCCGCCGCGCCGATAGCGCCGGCGGGGATCGTCACGATCAAACGCGTGGAGGAGTAAGCCGTGGGAATAACCAGCTCACCGCCATTCAATGTGACTCGTGAACTAGACAGGAAGCCCGTTCCCGAGATCGTCATGGAGACGCCTATGGAGCCGGCTGTCACGGTGGCGGGGGTGAGGCTGGCGATCGTAGGACGCGCCAGAGCGATCGTCAAGTTCTTTGCGTTCGATGGAGCGACCGGCCCAGGGTTCACCACTCGAACGTCATAAGAGCCAAGCTGTGGCGCGGGGATCGTAAAGCGGATCTGCGTGGAGGAAACGACGGTCGCCTCATACGACGCCGTGTTATTTAAGGTGACGTGGGCGCCGGCGAGGAAGCCGCTTCCCATCAAAGTCACGAGCAGGTTGGTCTTCGGCAAAGTGGCGGAGCCAGGCGAAACGCTGGTGAGTGTAAGTCCGGGGGTAATCTTCAGCGTAGCGGGAACTGACGGCCCGCCGTCAATCGCCGAGTTGATTACACGCACCGCGACTTCCCCAGCCGCCTCCGCAACGCTCGTCGGAACCAGCACGACCAGCTGCGTGGGCGACTGGCTGGAAGGAACGACATAGGCCCCGCCGTTGAACGTGATCCGCGATGTCGACAGGAAACCGGTCCCTTTGATCGTCAGCGGCGCATTCAAGCTGCCGGCGGGCAGGCTGCTGGGGCTGAGCTGCGTGATCACAGGCGCAGGGCCCCGCACCTGGAACTCACGCAGGGCGGAGGCGCCGCCGTTTGCGGGGTTCGTAACGCGCAGGAAATAGGACCCAGGCACGGAAGTGACATTGGCCGGCAGCCCCACCGTTAAAGTCGTAGCGGAGACGAATGTGACGGCGGCGGGATACCGATCGTTGACCATCGCTGTGGCGGAAGAAGCGAAGTAGCTGCCCGTCACCGTTATCACGGCTCCCGTGGCGCTTTTCATGACAGGGGCGGGCGCGATCGCGCTCACCACGGGCGGCACGCGCTGGAAGATCCACTGCTGATACGCGACGCCGGTATCCGTCCAATCATGGACGATGGCGCCGTTCGTGACGTTGGGGATCTCCAGCACCATCCCCGCCCGGTCCTGCGGGTTCAGAGCGAATGTTCCGTTCGCGTTCAGAAGGGCGCGCCAGCGCTGCGCCGAGCCGCCATTGTCCGAGGACAGCGTGGCCGGGGCAGCCAGCCCTGGGCCGGGAACGTCCAGCACGAGACCGGCGGCGTACGACGGCTGTATCTTGAAGGTCAGGCCGCCGAGATTCGTCCAGAACCATGCTTGATTGGACTGGCCGTTCGTATTGGCGATGTCCACGGATGCGCCAGACGTGGATCGCGAGAAGGGAACATCCAGACGCAGGCTGGGAGCGCTGAACGGGATCAGCTGATACGGCGCCGACGACGGGCTCAGCACCCATTTTTGACCGTTCGAGAAACTGTCGGTCGCGACGATCGCGACGGAGTCGCCGCGCAGATCCAGCGAAAGGCCCGGTGCGCTGACTGGGCGAAGCGTGATGGTTCGATCCGAATTGAGGCTTACCGTCCAGCGCTGCGCCGCCCGCCCATCATAAACACCCAAATCGACGGCCGTCCCCGAGACGCCCGAGCCGGAAACTTCCAGAGCCAAACCGAGTGCGTACGACGGCTGGATCTTATAAACTCTGTCCCCCACGGGTATGACGATCCAGTTCTGGTTCGCCTGGCCGTTCGTGGCCAAAGAATTGACCGCCGTACCGCCCACGGCGCCCGAATCCACAGCGTTCAAACGTGAGACGGCATCGCCGCTGGGCGTCAGCGTGTATGTGCCGGTGACAAGAGAGGCGCTCACGGCGTCACTGGGCAGACTCGAGGCAATCGCGTTGGCGTAATCCGTGGACGACGGGCCGCACCGCTGAACATCATCGTAGTGCCAAATAAATCCGCCGGCAATGCCGCTATCCTTCCAGCCGGTGATCTTGGCTTGAACTTGCGCTGGGGAGTCCCCTGCGGTGCAGTCGAAGTGATGCGCCCAGAGGCCAGGATAGACGGGAACGAAAAACCCAGCTTGCTGGATGGCGTTGACCCAATCGGCGGGATTGTTGCCGGCACCGCCATCATAGCACTGGAGGTTAAATCCGGTCACGAGACCCGGAGATTGTCTTTCGACATCCGCCAGGCAGCTGACCCAGAAGTTCGGCGCGAAGTAAGGACAAAAGGTAACTTTCATCCCCAGCTGCCCCATCATGAGGGAAAAAGCGACGATCGTATCATGATCGAAATCGTCTTCAACGTCCAGGTCGATTCCATCGATATATGGAAACGCTTGCTTGAGCGCGCGGAAATTCCGGTAGAGGATACTAGTCGGCCCAGTCCCCTGGGTCCGGATCAATTCCCGGATATGCGCGTAATCCTGAACGCCTCCGGAACCTACGGAGAAGTAGAGGCTATTGACCGTCGTCGATCCCTGTTTCAGCTGCGAGAGATAACTCGGCCAAGTAGGGTCAGCGGAATAAACGCCATCATGCACCAGTAACGGATCGTTGAAGACCAGATCCCCATTCGGATTGACATGGATACACCAGCAGATGACGCGCGTAAAGCCCGAATGCTTGACGTCGTCGATATTATTCTGAATATTCGGGTTGCCCCCCGGGTAGAACGCTCCATAAACCGCGACGACCGGCTTTGGCGCGGCGTCGGCGCCGAAGCCGGCCAAACTAAATAAGGCGCAGAAAAACGCAAAAAGTGCGAATTTTGCGCAGTGGACAGCGCGTGAAAGTCTCATGAGTTCTGATCTCCAATGACGAACTAATGGTATACATGACGGAGTGCAGTAAAACCATCCGCTAAAACGACAGGACGGCGCAAACATATTTATGGATGCTCCTTCAGAGTATTCATAATATATTATTTCCAAATACTTGTCAAGCACCAAAATCAGGACCAAATGGAACCATTTTACGTATGCCAGGGGGGCGCCGCCATGAGGCGAGAGCGGAGTTAATTGGCTTCGTTCTTTATCGACCGTGTGCTTTCACGCACGACCAATGTTGCGGGGATTTCCATATGGCTTTGAGGAGCGGAATGGTCTTTCAAGCGCCGGAAAAAAAGTTTGGCCGCCGCGGCGCCGATCTCCTCAAATGGCTGAGCTATCGTGGTGAGGCCCACGCCGCTGGGCAGGGAGCGAACAATGTTGTCGAAACCGATCAGCGAGACATCCTCGGGAACGCTGAAACCCAATTTCTCAAGCCGCTCCGCCACCCGGACTGCGTCTAAATCATTGACGCACAGGACCGCGGTCGGGCGCTCCTCAGGCGAAAGTCGAAAGATGGCGTCGAACACGATCCAGCTGTAAGAATCACTGAACGGTGTGCTGATCACCATCTCACCGGCAGTCCGATCAAACGCATCGTACATTGCCGACAAATATCCCTGCAAGCGATCCTGCACCGGATTGATCGATTCACTCTTCGTCACATAAGCGATCCGCCGATGACCTTGATCGATCAGATACTTCGTGGCGTCGTACATCGCCTGGCGATTTTGCAGGCCCGCGAAGTCCGCTTCGACACCAACAAGAACCCGGTCAATCAGCACCGTCGGCATCTGCCGAGCCACCTTTTGGATCAGTCCATGATTGTCCTGATACGCGTAGGCGTTGAAAATAATCCCGCCAAATCCCTGGTCCAGCGCATATTGTAAATGCAGCGCCTCCCGCTCAGCGTTTTCCTTACGGGTTCCGATCGAATCCCCGAGGTCCAAAAACACGCCGTGGTACCCGCCTTGTCCGAGCGCCTGGTTCAATCCCCAAAAAATCCGCTGCTGCGGTGAACCGCTTTCCCCGCCGCCATGCCACATACTCAGTGCAACAAGGCGAGAGGCAGCGAGCTGGGATGACGAGATGGCGCCGGAAACCGCTCCCTGCAAGGGGGGCGCTTTCACAATGGGCCGACAGTTGGGCTCCCGGGTCAGCAGACCTTCGCTCACCATCTGTACAATCGCCGTTCGTATAATTTTCCGGTGCACCTGAAAATCCTCGGTCAGTTCACGTTCGGACGGAAGCCATTCGCCGGCCGCGTAACGGCCGGACTGAATGCGTTCCCGCAGCGATTCGATCACCCGATACTGGATTGATGATGGATGCAATAGCAATGAGTTGGTCGACATGATTGTTATAGTATAACACAATTCTTCGCAGGATTCTATTATGTAGACAGACACACATTTTTCGATCTTTTACTCTATTTTACTATAAAATAGCAGCGATTGCGGAATCTCGCACGGAACTTAAATAGCACATTATGGGCAGATTAGCACAGAAGTAAAAACCGTTATAATTTGGATTTATTATGGGTTTAATATTTTCAAGAACTCTCATTAATGGATCTCGGACTGCGGGTTAAGATCGACTATTGCCGGGCTTTATTTTTTTCGTCATGCGCCAAAAGCTGTAAATCGGCGGGAGCCGCGATTGATGCTGTCGAATGAAAATTGTCCAGACTGCTTGAAGCGGCGCGAAATCGGAACCAAAACAGGCCATTACGGAATCAAAATCTAGAGTTTTGGATCAAACGGCAAAACGCCCCTCCAATCAAAAGCGATTGAAGAGGCGTTCGTGGTGCGGATGTTATGGCGACCGAATTTACTTCGTGCTGAATGTCATCACAGCGCGTCCGCCGCTGTCCAGCGTCATGCTGTCCGTGCCGGCCGCCACTCTCGTTCCCAGGTTCTGCGCGTTCGTGGAAGCATTCGCGTTATTGCCGATCGAGACCTGAGTGGGCCGCAGATATTTCACATGGCCGTCGGTCGCGGCGTAGTTAGCGCCGTCGGTATGGCGCGCAGGCCCGCCATATTGCGCCCCGCCGCCGCCCCAGTTCGTTCCGCCGGCGTTCTTTGGCTGACAGCTGTCGGTACCAGGCCAGCCATAGCAGCCGTTCATCTGATCGTAGAACCCATTGCTGCTGGCGCTCATGTATCCAGAAGGGGGAGAGCTGGACCCAAAGTTGGTGCCTTCGTCCAGTTTCGTGACATCCGCCACATCGTTGCTGACTTCAAAGAGAAGAATCGTGTTTGACGGGCTATTCAGCTCCGCCAAGGAACGCCCCGGCATATAAACACTGGCGCCAAATGTCGCTAAGTCCGTGTTCATGGCGTAACTGACGGGAGTGACCGTCTTGCCGCCGGCCACCTTGGAGGCAGTAGAATCATCGGGACATTTGTAGACGCCAGTACTCTTGACGTAAGGATAGATGTATCCTCCCCAGCCTTGCGCATATCCGTAGAACGAAGGGCAAAGCAACTCATCGTAATCCTGCGTGTACTGCATCATTCCCAAACTCAGCTGCTTCATGTTCGAAAGACACGCGATCTGGCGCGCCTTCTCGCGAGCTTTGGCGAACACTGGGAAAAGAATCGCGGCAAGAATAGCAATAATTGCGATAACGACGAGCAACTCGATCAGTGTAAAACCGGAGTTTGATTTGTGTAATGACTTCATCTTAGGGCC
>JAOQAA010000723.1 GCA_025963815.1 Capsulimonas sp. | reverse complement strand
CCCCGAAACTTCAGCGGCGTCAGCGGCCCGCATCCCACGGGGCATCGCCGCGTTTCAGTTGTCGTCCCCATTTTTTGATAGTCTCCATGCGCTGGCAATAATATTGATCTGCGTATCAATTCGTCGGCGCGCGGCGATTTCCTCCTGGGGTTGCGGCGGAGGTCCGTTAATGGGCAGGTGAATCCGAAACGCGGGAGACGCTGCTGGCGAGGAAGCTGACGAGCAGACAAAGCAGGGCGACTACAATCAGCGCCCCGCGCAGTGTGACGACTTCGGCGATAAATCCGATCAGCGGCGGACCGACGAGAAAACCGAAATACCCTGTCGAGGACACGGCGGCGATCGCGGCGGACGGAGCCATGCTGGGCGTGTTTCCAGCGGCGCTGAACGCGATCGGCACGATGATCGCCACGCCGAGTCCGATCAAGGCGAATCCCAGAAGGGCCGCCCATGTTTGCCCGACGAGCAGGGCCACGGCCATCCCGGCCGCCGCAAGCATTCCGCCCCAGCGCACGATCCGCACAGGGCCGAACCGATGGGTCAGAAAGTCGCCGGCGACGCGCCCCGCGAACATCGCTCCGGCAAAGACCGCATAACCGGACGCCGCAATCCCCGCGCCGGCGTGCAGGTTCCTGTGCAGATAGATCCCACTCCAGTCCGACAGAGCGCCTTCGGTCAGCATGCTGCAAAACGCCACCACGCCGATGGCGAACAGCGCCGGGGTCGGCAGCGTAAACAAAGGCGCGCCGCCCGGATGAGCGCTTGGATCGGCCGCCCGCGCCGGCGGCATTTGCCGGGCGGCGGCCAGCCCCGCCGTCAGCACCAACGCCGCCACGACGCTGAGGTGCAAGATCGGCGAAACGCCGAACTGCGCGAGCAGACCGCCCAGTGCGGCGCCCGTTACGCCGCCAACGCTCCACAGAGCATGGAACGATGACATGATCGGTGAACCCCACTCGCGCTCCACCTCCACCGCTTCGGCATTCTGTGAGACGTCGACCGTTCCGTTTCCCATGCCGAGAAGCAGCAGGGCCAGCCCCAAAAGCCAGGCGTTCGTCGCAAGCGCCGCCAGCGGCAGCGCGGCGCAGAGCATCACAAGGCCGACCGACGCCATCCGCTGGTTGCCCCAGCGCGCCGCCAGCCAGCCCGTCACCGGCATTGCGATCAGCGCTCCCGCAGCAATCGCCAGCAGCGCCAGGCCCAGCACGCCCGTGCCTACCCCCAGCCGCTCCTGAACCGCCGGGATTCGCGAGACCCACGTCGCCATGCCTAGCCCGTTCAAAAAGAAAACCGCCGATACGGCGATCCGGTCCCGCCGGCGCTTGTTCTCACGCTCCGCCAACTTGCCGCCTTGCGCGCTTTCCGCCAACGTCATTCTCCGTCCCCCTTACCGTTCCTAATTCCTACAACGCCGCAGCGAGCGGCAATGTTACCCGAAGGGTATCATATTGCTATGGATGCATTGATTCTTTTCTCACACGGATCGCTTCTCTGCGGCGCCGGCGAGGCGCTGGAAGCTCACGCCGGGCGGCTGCGCCGTCGCGGCGACTATTCAGTCGTGGAAATCGGGTACATGAATTACTCGGTCCCGACGTTTCCTGAAGCCGTCGCTCGCTGCAAGGACGCCGGCGCAACGCGCATTGTCGTCCTGCCCTTCTTTCTGGTCCCAGGATACTTCGTCTCCAAAAGCCTGCCGGAGCATGTGGACGCCGTGCGCCCGCACTACCCCCAGATTGAGTTTGTGATCGCCGACGCCATTGGCTTCGACGAACGTCTCGCGGACGCCTTGATCGAAAGCGCGAATCATCCTCTCGGGCCGGACGCCTGGCGCGACGACCTTACCGCCGCCGCGCGCGGCTGCCGCGCCAACCCGGAGTGCCCGCTGTACGCCACGCCCAGCTGCCCGCGTGTTCCCGAACCCGGAACGCCCGTCCGCATCGCCGTTGAGTAAAAGATGCCGTCGTTAGAAAGAACCGAACTATGCCGAAAACCGCCCTTGTCGTGATGGTGCACGGGTCGCCGCGCCCGGCGTCCAACAAAGAGATGTTCCGCGTCGTCGACGTCATCAAAGCGCGTCAGGCCTTTGACATCGTCGAAGTCGGATTTATGGAGTGCAACGAACCGACGATCAAAGACGCCCTGGACTCCTGCGCCGCGCAGGGCGCCTCCGACGTCACCGCCGTTCCCTACTTCCTGCACACCGGCACCCACGTCGCCGACGACCTCCCCACCCTGCTCGACGAAGCCCAGGCCCGTCACCCGAACATAAAATTTTCCATGGGGCGCTACCTCGGCGCCAGCGAAACCGTAACCGAAGTTTTGGCCGACCGCGCGGCGGCCGTGCGGGGATAAGGATGAGGCCCCTCCGAACCAATTCTGGGGAACCAGAGCAAGATACCCCCGCCCCCCACAGTTCATGGGGTAGTTTTTTGTTCGGTAACTTTCACCGGGTGGCATGCCGGCAGCTCTGGGCAGGCATGTATTGCGTACGAAGCAGAACGCGACGTTGCCTCTCGATCGCAGAACATGCCTGCCCAGAGCTGCCGGCATGCCACCCGATAACACGATGCTGGCGTTAACAATAGCATAAAGCCTATGCACGCGCATTTTCCTAGCCATGGGTTTTATAACCCGCGATTCCTACACGTAACCAAATGAGCCCTTCTCTCGATCTCCCTCACAACTTCGTTCGCACGATTAACGCATTGGATCCCAACGGCGCCCAATGGCTCGAATCCCTGCCTGGCCTGCTGAACGATTGCGCTCGCCGCTGGAACTTGACGCTGCTCCCGGCGTTTCCCAACCTCTCGTATAACTATGTCACGAGCGCCATGCGCGTGGATGGCAGTCTCGCGGTGCTGAAAATCGGCCCGCCAGCGGGTGATATGAACAACGAGCGCGCGGCGCTGCGTGTGTATGATGGGCGTGGCGCGGTGCGGCTGATGGCTTCCGATGATGCGCAGAATATCATGCTGCTGGAGCGATTGGTTCCGGGCGAGACGCTGGTGGGAATGGCGAGCGAGGAGGGCGATACAGAGGCGACGGCCATCGCCGCCGATGTGATGCGCCGCCTCTGGCGGCCCGCGCCCGTGGGACTCGCCTTTCCCACCGTCGCCGATTGGGGCGATGGGTTCGCAAAGATGCGCAAGCGATTCGGCGGCGGGACCGGGCCATTCCCCAAGGCGATCGTGCAAGAAGCAGAGACGCTGTTCGCGGAGCTGCTCGCTTCGTCGGACGAACCTGTTCTTCTGCACGGAGATCTTCACCATGACAATATTCTGTCGTCGGGCGAAACCTGGGTAGCGATCGATCCGAAGGGGCTGGTCGGAGAGCCGACGTACGAGGTCGGCGCGCTGCTGCGCAATTTGTGGGAGGACCGCCATGCGCACGCCGATCCCGGGAAGCTGCTGGAGCGCCGGGCGCATCAGCTGGCGGACTTATTGGGCTTCGACCGGGCGCGAGTGTGTGGCTGGGCGGTGGCGCAGGCGGTGCTCTCGGCCTGGTGGACCGTGGAAGACGGCGGCGAGTATCGGGACGATAGTCTAACGCTCGCGAACCTTTTGACGGAAATTCAGGTATAGAAATAGAAAAGGGCGCGGCCTTAATGAAGCGGGGCGGATTCCCCCTGTCTCACAAAGCAGGTCCCACAGCGCTGTCTGAGAGTTGGAAGAAATGGTTCGAATGAGGAGGCTTCACAAGATAATGACGATCCCGAACGCCGCCGCGATGTTTGCGGCGATGGCCGCCCTATCCGCCATCCTGACGGCGGCTCCCGCCCACGCCGATTACCGGCAAAAGGCGGAGGAACAGACCGACTACATTCAGACCCATTTCTACGACGCCAAGACTTACCGCTATCGCTCCCGGGTTCCTGTCGATCCTAAAGAGCTGCCCTACGATTTTATGTGGGCAAACGGCGTCCAGTTTACGGTGCTCGCCGCAGCCGCCCATGAGAACCCAAAAAAGTATAAGGCAGCGCTCTACGAGTTCACGCATGGCCTGGAAAGTTACTGGGACCCCAAGCCCAAGAGTGGGCCGTCCGGCTACAACGCCTACTGCTCCGGCCCCGGCGGAACCGATAAGTATTACGACGACAACGAGTGGCTCGTGCTGGGCCTCGTGGAAGCCTACGAAACCACGAAAAACCCTAACTTCCTCAAGAAAGCCCGCGCGACTCAGAAATTCGTCCTCAGCGGATGGGACAGCAAACTGGACGGCGGCGTTTATTGGAAGCTCGACCGCAAATCCAAGAACACCTGCTCCAATACGCCCGCCTCCGCAGCGGCGCTGCGTCTTTATCAGGTCGGCCATGATAAGGCCCAGCTCTCGTGGGCGCTCAAAATCCGCAAGTGGACGAAAGATAAGCTCCAAGATTCGGATGGCCTCTACTGGGATAATATCGATCTCAAAGGCAAAGTCGAAAAGACGAAGTGGACCTATAATACCGGCTTAGCGATCCGCACCGATGTCCTGCTTTACCAGATGCAAGGCGACAAAAAAGCGCTGGCTGAAGCGCGCCGCATGGCGGACGCCGGTCTTGCCCAGTGGACCGATCCCAAGACCGGATCGCTGCACAAGACGGAGGGCTCCGCGCTCTTCACACACCTCTTCTGCGAATCCCTGCTTCGCCTCTACGACGTGACGCGCGACATCAAATATCTCGACGCCGTCCGCAGCGAAGCTGCATTCGCCTACGAACACGTTCGAGATCCCGACGGCGGCTATTGGAACGAAGCAAAACATAAACCCAACGAGCGAAAGAAACTGATCGAAAACGCCGCCGCCGCCCGCCTCTTCTGGCTGCTCACTCCCTACCCGGAGACGGGAACGCCCGCGAAGACCGCCAAGAAGACAGCCTGACACACGGAGCCTGCCAACACCGAGATTACTTTTCATATGGTAAACTAGGCGTACCTAAATTATGTCAGACAAGGACTTCGGCCGCATGCGCACTTCTAATTCTTTGCTGTTCTACTCTCTCGCAGCGCTCGCGCTGCCCATCGCCGGGCACGCGGCGGACCCGAACGCGCCCCTGCGCCAGACGATCCAGCGTAATTACAACATCATGAACAACGCCATGGCGCATCGTGATTTCAGCACCGTGGCGTCCTACTACGATCCGGACTTCGTCACCATCGATAAGGCCGGCGATTACAATCCTTCCGGGCGAGAGCAGCTGCGCGAGCTTTACAAAAAGCTGGCCGACGTGGAAGGCTACGGCCTGAAGGCGACGCTCAAGGGCCATGACAAAGTTCTCTCGCTCAAAGTCGTCGCGGGCGGAGTGGTCGTCATCGACAAATCCGACTTCACCGGCCGCATCACCGCCCCCAACGGCAACGTCTACGAATACCACAGCGCCGGCCGGTCCCGCGACTACTGGGCGAAGAAGGGCTCGCAGTACATCCTGACTCAGTCACGGATTTTAGATGGTCACAGCAGCACCAAGCTCAATGGCGAAGTGGTGGAAACCGCTCAGCCGTAACGACAGGTCAACACGATTAGCAAAAAACATCGGATGGCGCAGCACGCGCCATCCAGCCGCTCATGCTTGCTTGCTTAAAAGTACTATTAATGGTAGAATGGTTTCAATGTTTTCTCGCAAGGCACGGAGACAATCAGAATGAGACCTGACGCAATTATTGCAATATTAATCGCATGTTTTGCTTTTTCCATCCCGGCGCAGGCAGATCCCAGTGCACAGGCGCGCAAGAC
>JAOQAA010000720.1 GCA_025963815.1 Capsulimonas sp. | reverse complement strand
CGAATAGCGACGGGGAGGACGTTCCTGCGGCGCTGTACGTGCTGCTTCCCGGGAAAAGCGAAGCGGCGGAAGCGGCGTGAATTGCCGTGAGCGACAGGGCGGCGGCGAGAACAAGAATGCGGCGGTTCATATTTTAAAGCTCCAGCTGAACGGTGTGCGCGTCGAGAACGACGGCGGTGAGGTCGGTGGCGCTGCCAGTGCGGTGCACGCGGATCGCATCGCCGATGGCGCCAGGATCGCGGGCGACGCCGCTTGAAGCGATCGACAGGCCGTCTTCCTGCAAAATGATGGAGACAGCATCCCCCCGCTTCACGGCGATTACGGGCGCGGCGGCCGGCGCGGCTTGCGGCGACTGTACGGCGGAGTTAATCGCTGCATGCGCCGGAACGGCGGGCGCGGCGGGAAGAGAAGGCGCGGAAGCCAGGGTGACGGTAATTGTGGGAGAGCCGTCAATCACGGCGTCGCGGCTGGGGTTTAGACCCGCTTGGCGCAGCTTAAGCGCCACATCGCCGGAGGTGAGCCTGCGGGAAGAAGCGGCCAGCGGCGCGCGGCCAACGGTCACGGAAGCGAGACGGGCTCGTGCGGCGGCGTCGCCGCCAGTGATGTCCGCAATGGCCCCCAGGCTGAAGAGGCCGTCCGCGTCGGCCGAGACCGAGGCGCTGACGCGCATCGAGATATGCGCGACGGACGAAGAAACGGCGGCGATCTTGCGCGCCGCGCTTCCCAGAGGGGAAGGGGCTGCAAAGGACGGATGGGACGAGGCCAAGGCAAGCGCGCCCAGACCGGCGATCAGAAAGCGTTTCAAAATCTCATTCCTCCAGCCGAAAAGCGAAGCAGGCAGTGCATCATTGCCCGGCGATTGAAATCGCGGCTAAAAGAGCACGATGTCCCCCCTTCGGGTACTCCAGAAACCTTGCGATTGCGCTTCTTTTCTGGAGTCGGCGGAGGCGGGCGCCCTTTGGGCGCTCGTGCACTTCTAGGCGCGAATTAATTCGCCTAGTGCTTCAGCTGGTTGGCGGTGGAGAGCATTTCGTCCGCCGTCTGGATGGATTTGGAATTGGTTTCGTAGGCGCGCTGGGCGGTGATCATATTGACCATCTCCTGCACGATCTGGACGTTGGACATTTCGAGCATGCCCTGAGCAATCGTTCCGAAGCCCTCTTGGCCCGGGGTGCCGTCGACTGCGGTTCCGGAAGCGTCGCTGGCTTTGAAGTTGTTGCCGCCGATATGAGACAAGCCGGCCGGGTTCGGGAAGCGGGTGAGGGTGATCTTACCGATCGGAGACGCCACGCCGGCAATCGTCGCGTTCACCGTGCCGTCCTTGCCGATCGAGACACTGGTGGCGCCATCCGGGATGGTGATCTCCGGCTGGAGAGCCATTCCGTCGGAGTTGACGACCTTGCCCTGATTGTCACGCTTGAAGGCGCCGTCACGAGTGTAGCCGCTTCCGCCGTCCGGCAGCAGGACTTTGTAGAACCCATCGCCTTCGATGGCGATATCGAGGCTCTGTCCGGTGTTTTGGAACGTGCCCTGCTCGAACATCGTGACCGTGGCGCCGGCTTTGACGCCGAGGCCGACTTCAATGCCGGTGGGCGCCGTCGCGCCCTGGGCGACGACCGAACCGGCGGGGCGCATTTCCTGGTAAAGCAAATCTTCGAAGTCCGCGCGGCTTCGCTTGAAGCCGGTGGTGTTGACGTTCGCCAGGTTATTAGCGACAACGTCCATATTCATCTGTTGAGCCATCATGCCGGTAGCCGACGTGTAGAGTGCGCGCATCATAGTAGCGTATTTCTCCTAGCGTTTTTGATCGACGCCCAAGTCGTGGGCGGCGGGTCGATCGGCTTCCGTCAGCACGAATGCGGACAGTCCAGCCGAGAAAGTGATTGCCGTTTTATTATCGGCGGAATGACGAAAAATCTTTACTGGACTCGGGCGACTTCGTTCACGGCCTTGCCGGTCGCTTCGTCTTCGGTCTGGAGCATCTTCTGATCGGTCTCATAAGCGCGCAGCACCGCGATCATGGAGACCATGTCGCCGACAATACTGACGTTCGCCGTTTCCAGGAAACCCTGGCGGACCTGCGAGCCGCTGGAAGCGGGACGGACCTGGGAAGAAACAGTGACCATGTTGTCGCCGACTTTGGTCGCGTTATCCTGGCTGGAAATTCCCGCCAGGCCGAGCGTCGCGACGCTGCGTCCGTCTGCGGTGATCTGGCCGTCCAGGCCGATCGAGATGTTCTTCGCATTCTGCGGGATGGAGATCGGCCGGTTGCTGCTGTCCAGCACCTGGGCGCCGCTCTTCATCAGCACGAGCTCTCCCTGCGCGTTCAGCGTCATCGATCCGTCGCGGGTGAAGCGGATACCTTGCGGGGTCTGCACTTCGAGAAAAGCGTCGCCGCTCAGCGCGACATCGAGCGGGCTGTTGGTCTTTTGGAGAGCGCCGCCGGTATAGTCAGTCGCAAGCTTGTAGACGGAGCCGCCGTTTCCCAGCGAACCGACTTGACCGCGATCCTGGCTGGTCTTTTGCAGGAGCATGCTCTGGAAAGCGGAAAAGCAGGGAATATCCTGCTTATAGCCCGTGGTGTTCACGTTGGCTAAATTGTGCGCGATCGCATCCTGGGCCTGTTCGTTGGCGAGCATTCCGCTGGCCGCTGTATATATTCCGCGTGTTATGGCCGGTGTTTCCCTTCCCGATACTTGTTCTAACATGATTATCGGGCAGTGTGCGCGGGATCTTTAGTGGAAAAAGTACCGGATTTTGGGTAAAACTTTTGAGTGGGAATTTTGGCTTTGGAGACGAGAGGATCGGCAACTATGGCGGGGAATACCGAAGATGCATTGAACGAGTTTATGGGCGACAATCCCCGGGCCTCGGAGTGGCGCGCATTGCGGCTGTCACTGACCGACCGGCTGCGCGCCCTTGTCAATCAGCGCGAGCAGGAGAGCGATCTGAGCGTATTGGCGGGCCTAAGCCGCCAAATCAACACCCTGCAGCAGCAGATCGACGCACTGGGAATTGAAGAAGTGGTTTCGAAGTTCGTGGAAGATTCCGTACGCGTGACCATTGCGAAGCCGGACCTGGGGGATGAAGAACTCGACGACTGATAGGAACCAAGCGGCCCCGAAAAAGCCAGCACTTAAATAAATTCAGGCATCCAGCGCGGGGGTACGCTGGATGCCTGATTTTACATGTGCGCGAGGACTCGCACTTTATGTGGAGATCGAACGCGTCGTTACGCCAACACCAATATATCACACTCTTGGGGCTGTGTCAAGCCAATTCCTCGATTTTCATATCATTTTTCCGGCCATACAATTCCAGTCTATTTTTGACAAACGCCGCATAGTCGTCACGCTCGATGGCGTCGCGAATGTCAGCCATCAGCTGGGCGTAATGCGCCAGGTTGTGATACGTTGTCAAACGAGACGCAAGGATCTCATTGCACTTATAGAGGTGCCGTAAATACGCTGCCGAATAGCGGCGGCAGACGGCGCAGGCGCAGTCCGGGTCCACCGGGCCGAAGTCTTCGGTGTATCGGCTTCCCTTGATATTAATACGTCCACGCGTCGTGTAAAACGTGCCCGTGCGGCCAAGACGAGTCGGCAGGACACAGTCGAACATGTCTACCCCCTGCGCGACCGCCTGGAGGATATCTTGAGGGGTCCCCACCCCCATCAGATAGCGCGGCTTCTCCTTTGGGATATGGGGCATGCTCCACGAGACGGCTTCGAGCATCTTTTCCGGCGGCTCGCCGACGGACACGCCGCCGATCGCGATTCCCGGCGTGTCCTGAGAGGCGATGAACTGCGCGCTTTCGATGCGCAGACTTTCGTACGTGCCGCCCTGGGCGATGCCGAAGAGCAGCTGCTCGCTGCCCTGCTCGTTGTGGTAAGCCACGCAGCGCGTCAGCCAGCGATGGGTGCGCTCGGTAGCCGTTTGGGTCTGTTCGTAGGTGCTGGGATACGGCGGGCACTCATCGAACGCCATGATGATGTCGGCGCCGAGGGCGTGCTGGACTTCGATTGAGCGCTCGGGGCTGAAGAAGTGCTGGGATCCGTCAATATGCGATTTGAACGCCGCGCCGTCCTCTGTGATCTTACGCAGGTCTTGCAGCGAGAAGACTTGGAAGCCGCCGCTGTCGGTGAGCATCGCCCCATCCCACGCGATGAACTTGTGCAGGCCGCCGGCGCGGCGCACGAGTTCGTGGCCGGGCCGCAGGTACAAGTGGTAGGTGTTCCCCAGGATCAGCGAGAAGCCGAGCCCGGAAACCTCTTCCTGGGTCATCGCCTTGACGGTGCCGAGGGTGCCGACCGGCATGAAGACCGGCGTTTGGATGGGGAGGGACGCGTGCGGCAACCGCAACTCGCCGCGGCGCGCATCCGTATCGGACGACGCGCCTTTGAGGATGAATGATGTCATAAACTTACTGCTGCGGGTCGATCTCCGTGAGACGTCCCTGCGCCACGGTGTTGGCGGGATCGATTTCCAGAACGCGGTGGAACTCGGCCTTCGCTTCGGACATCCGGCCTGCGGCTTCCAGGGTCAGAGCAAGGTTCGTGCGCGCCTCGACGTACCGGGGATTGATACGCAGCGCTTCTTCGAACTCCCGGACGGCCTCGTCGTAAAGCCGCTGTGCGTTCAGCGTGACCCCGAGATGGTTGCGCAGGTCTGCATAGTTGCCGTTCAGCTCCAGCGCCTTGCGGAACTCGGAGGCGGCTTCTTCGTACATGCCTCGGCGATAGAGATCCGCGCCCAGCTTGCCATGGAACGCGATATCGTCGACATCCAGTTCCGCGACTTTTTCGAACTCGGCGAGGGCTTCGGCGAAGTCGCCGGCGGCGTGCGCCGTCAGGCCGCGCGTATACTCTGGCGTCTCATAAGCCCGGTCCAGCCCTGCGGCCTCCTGAACCTTGGCGAGCGCGTCCTGCGCGCGTCCCGCGTCGTAGAGCGCCAGCCCCAATCCCAGACTGGCCTTGGCAAAACGGGGATTGATGCGCAGGGCGTTCTCAAACGCCGCAATCGCCTCGACGCCGTGGCCGGACATCCGGCAGGCGTAGCCGTAGTGGTGGTGAAGATCGGCGTAGTGAGGATTGATCGCGAGCGCCTGCCCCAGCGCCTCGCGCGCTTTCTCGTAGGCGCGGCCCTGAAGCGCGGCCGTGCCGAGATTGGCGTACGCCTCCGCGATATAGAACGACGACAGCCGCTGAGTGAGCGCATCTGAGCGAGCGCCCTTTTTCACGACTTCATTCAGTTCCGCAATGGCTTCTTCGTACAGCCCTTGATCGAAGAGCCGGATGCCCCGGTCGTAATGCTCATTCCGTCCGAAACCAAACAATCGTCCCAGCATGGACATAGCGGCCAACCTCCTGACGCCGTCCGCGCAATGCAAAACTGATCATAGCATAGCGGTGAGGGGGGTGTCAAGAATGGGCGGGTTTAGAATGTTCCCGCCCCGAAGTCAAAGCGAACTTTATGCGTGTCGGTCGAGTAGGTAAAGATTACCGAGCGGTTGAAGATGCGACGGGTGAGCGACAGCTCCGCGGCGTCAAAGGTGCTGTTGTAGTACTTAGTATGGAACATCGAGAGCCCCAGCTGCCAATCATCGCTGTACCGGTAATTGAGGGTCGAATACATGTTGGTGGTGCTCTGAGGCCATCCCAAGTTTGCCATCAGCGACATGGAGACCTTCTTGGAAGGCGTGGAGCTGTAGCCGATGTTCATCCGATGCTGAGAAGCCGCCTGATTGTAGTGGCCGATCAGAGAGCTGTCCGAATAGTGGTTCAGCAGAGGGTCGTATCGATAGGTGTAGTTCACGTTCAGCCGGCCTTTCATCGGCATGGCCTGCTGAAGACCCAGAGTTCCCAGGACGATCGGCGCATTGCGCGAAGCGCCGCGCTGCCAAGTCTGGCCCACCGTCAAAGAATTGCTTAAGGTTGTGTCCTTGCCGAAACGGAACGGCGCGGTGTAGAAACGCAAATCCAGGCCCTGAGTATTAAGCGACTGAGCGACTGTGTCTGCCCCAGGGACCGTGTACGTAGAGCGCCCCGCCTGCCAGTTGGCGGTGGAAACAAAATTGATCCCTGTACTGCCAATCTCACGCGCGGTCGTTTGAAGATAGGTGCTCAGGCTCGTTCCGGACGAGGAATAACCTTCCTCACCGGGATCGCGGTTCGCCGAGGCGCTGAAGTTGAGCGAGAAATCCTTGAATTGATGGCTGAGATTGGACGATCCGAAGACGCTGCGGTGCGAGGGAAAGTCGACAAAGAAGCTGCTGTTCGTCAGCGAATCGAACTGCTGCGTGTGCTGCCAGTGCGCGCCCCAATCCGAACGCGTGAGACTGTTCATCACCAGCGATCCCTGGCCGCCCGCGCCCAGGCTGTACGTCTGCTGCAAGTCGAGCGCTACCCCGGGGCGGGCGCCGCTCGTGCTTGCAATCGAGGGTCCGTTTGTTTGCAGCGATGCTCCCGCGATTGCGGAGTTGCGCAAGTAGATCGTGCCGGTGCTGGTGGGGCTGACACTGTAATAATAGGGAACGTTCAGAAAGAGGCCCTGCGAGCCGTACCCCACGATCTGTTCGCCGAAGAGCTGATCCGTTGTGAGCGGCATCATGTGGAATGGTACGGAAAGAACTTTTTTTCCGTCGGAGTAAATCGTAG
>JAOQAA010000685.1 GCA_025963815.1 Capsulimonas sp. | reverse complement strand
ATACGCATGGCGGATCGTCCATGGTATCGAAATCCGTCCGTCCGCTATAATAGCGGCGACGCCACGCGCCCCGAGAGCTATGCGCCTGAGTTGAAAGGATACAGAGAGAATGACAGTCAAGAACCCTGGACGCCGATCTTTTTGCGCCGCCTGCTTTACGTCTCTGGTGACAATCACTTTCATCGCCGATAGCTCCTCTCGATCGGCGATCGCCGCCGGAGATCCTCTCTCGCCCCAGAAACCAATCGTGAAACAGTTATATCTCCCCGACGAAATCTGGAACGTGCCGAAAGGCAACGATTTCACGGACGACCACAGTGAATATAGTAACGCGCGAAAAGCAGAGTCGCCGAACTTTGCGTTATTTTGGGCGAAGGAATATGGGAGCGATCCATCCGTCAATCCAGACGCGACCAAGCGTTTCCGGGCGGACGAGATCCTGCGGGAGTGCGAAAGGTTTTACGACTGCTATGTCAATCGATTGAAGTTCGTCAAGAACGGTCATTCGGTCGCGGATAAGTACAAGATCCTCGTCATCGTCTTCGGCGGCGACGACGGAACCGCCTACGGCGGGGCGGAGGGTTCCGTGGGGACGCTTTTTGCCCCAGCCATTCGCATCAGCCGCCCGCCCTACGGCGCCGTGGCGCATGAGCTAGGGCATACGTTTCAGTCCTTTGTGCATGCCGACGTGGCGCCGGGATTCGGGAATACATCGCACGCCATCTTCGAGATGACATCGCAGTACATGCTCTGGCAGGTTTACCCAGAGTGGATGACGTTCGAAAACTACCACCTGGTCAACTACTTAAAGAACACACATCTCGCGTTTCTGCATGACGCGAACCAGTATTGCTCACCCTATGTCCTGGAGTACTGGTCCAACCGACACGGCGTGGATTTCGTTGGGAAGCTTTGGCGTGAGGCGCAGGCCGGGGAAGATCCCGTGATGGCCTACAAGCGTCTGACGGGTCTCAGCCAATCGAAGTTCAACGACGAGATGTTCGACGCGGCGCGCCGCTTCATCACCTGGGACCTAAAGCGGATCGAAAAAGTGGCTCATCCTTACGCTAACCAGCATCGCAGCACTCTCACCCTAGTGAATGACGGCTGGTATCGCATTGCGGAAAGCAACTGCCCCCAGAACTACGGCTACAACGGGATCCGCCTGAAAGTCCCCACCGCCGGAACGCAGGTCACCCTGGACTTCAAGGGAATCGCCGGCGCGCCGGGCTTCCGGGCCATTCACGCCGAACGGGCTGGCTGGCGGTATGGGTTCCTGGCCGTGAAGCAGGATGGCCGCCGGGTGTACGGCCCGACGTTCTCCGCTGATGGAGCGACTCACTTCGTCGTCCCCGCCAACACGGCGTTCCTCTGGCTGGTGGTCAGCGGGGCGCCGACAGAGCACTGGCCGCACGTGTCGGACCGAGGCGGCGAGAGCGACGAGCAATGGCCCTACCAGATTCATCTGACCGGCACATCTCCCGAGGCGGCGATGATCGTCGGCTGATATTAGGACGCTTCTCAATGGAATCGGTTGACAGCGAGCCAGGGATCAATAATCTCCATATTTTGAGCGGAAATCTCATGGGCGGCGCCTCAGATTTCTGATATCATGGGTAACTACAACAGTGGCGACAGGAGTTCCCAATGATTTCTCGTTCCGTCAGTCAAACGGTCGTCATGGCCTGCATGGGCGCAGTGTTCGGCGCGGTAAGTGCGCGGGCTGCGGAGCCGCCACCCGGAAAGCTCACCGTGCAGATCGACCAGCCTGGCGTCGCGATCAGCCCTATGCTGTACGGCATGATGACGGAGGAGATCAACCATTCCTATGACGGCGGCCTTTATGGCGAGTTGATCCAGAACCGTAACTTCAAGAATGACCCGGCGAACCCCGTTCATTGGTCTCTTGTTCAGGATGGCGGCGCGTCGGGAACAATGGTGCTGGACACAGATAAGCCGGTCAGCGGCGCCCTTTCGACAAGTTTAAAGCTGGCGGTTACTCAAGCCGACGGGCGCGTCGGCGCGGCGAACGAAGGTTACTGGGGAATTCCCGTGCAGCCGAATACGAAGTACCAGGCGTCGTTCTATGCCAGGTCGTCCGACACTTTCACCGGCCCTTTGACGCTCGGCATCGAGAGCAATGACGGCGCGCATGTCTATGCGCAGGCGCGCATCGATAAGATCGCCAGCGGCTGGCGCAAGTACAATGTGACACTGGCCACCGGTAAGCTCACCCCGTCGACAGCGAACCGCTTCGTCATCTCGGCGAATACGCCGGGAACTGTGTGGCTCAGCCAGGTCTCCCTGTTTCCCCCGACTTATAAAAACCGCGCCAACGGAAATCGCGTTGACTTGATGCAGAAAATGGACGCTATGAACGCGGCCTTCCTGCGTCTGCCCGGCGGCAACTATCTGGAAGGCAACGCCATCTCTGAGCGCTTCGACTGGAAGCAGGCGATCCACGGCGTGGACGACCGTCCCGGCCATCAAGGCCCCTGGGGCTATCGATCCACGGACGGCCTTGGCCTGCTGGAGTTCTTCGAATGGTGCGAGGATCTCAAGGTCGAACCGATCCTTGCCGTCTACGCCGGCTATTCCCTGCCGCCCAAGAACGAGAAGATCGATCCTGGCCCTGGCCTGGAGCCGTACGTTCAGGATGCGCTCGATGAGATCGAGTACGCGACGGGCGACATCGACACCAAATGGGGCGCCACACGCGCGGCGGACGGCCACCCAGAGCCGTTCAAAATTCAATATGTGGAGATTGGAAACGAAGACTGGTTCGATCCTTCGGGCAGTTATGACGGCCGCTTCGCGCAGTTCTTCGACGCAATCCGCGCAAAATATCCCGAACTGAAACTCATCGCCACCATGCCGGTCCGCAGCCGTAAGGCTGATCTGAACGACGAGCATTTTTATCGCAGTCCAACGGAAATGGCGAAGGACGCGAAGCATTACGACTCCTACAGCCGTACTGGGCCAAAAGTCTTTGTTGGAGAGTGGGCGTCGATCGAGGGATCGCCGACACCGACGATGAACGCTGCACTGGGCGACGCCGCCTGGCTGACGGGCCTGGAGCGTAACTCCGACATCGTCCCAATTTCCTGCTATGCTCCCATGCTGGTGAACGTCAACCCCGGCGCCTCCCAGTGGGGCACGAACCTGATTGGCTACGATGCGCTCACCAGTTTCGGCTCGCCATCCTATTACGTGCAGAAGATGTTTGGGAGCAATCGGGGCGATGTCGTACTGCCGGTTGAGGTCACGCCGCAAGCCTACCCCGTCGTCACTCCGGCGCCGACCGCCGGCGCGGTCGGCGTCGGAACCTGGCTGACGCAGGCAGAGTTCAAAGACGCCAGCGTCACACACGATGGGCAAACGATCTATCAAAAAGACTTCACTGCCGGCGCCGATGATTGGAAAAAGTCCGGCGGAACCTGGAGCGTTGAGGGGAACGTGCTGAAGGAAACGACGGAGATCGAGAACTGCCGCGCCGTCGTGGGATCGCCCACCTGGTCGGACTACTCTTACAGCGTCAAGGCGCGTAAAGTCGCCGGCGCCGAAGGCTTCCTGATCATGTTCCACGTGCAGGATGATGACAATTACATCTGGTGGAATGTCGGAGGCTGGGGAAACTCACGCGCCGTTCTGGAGCGCTCGCATAAAGGCGCGAAATCACAGCTCGGCCCCATCGTGCCCATGCAGGTAGAGACCGGCCGCTGGTATGATGTCCGGATCGATGTCTTGGGGCACCGGATCCGCTGCTTCCTCGACGGTAAGCTCATCGAAGAAACCGACGACTTCCTGCCATCCCCGCCCGGCCCGATCATCACCACCGCCAGCCGCGACAAGGCGAGCGGCGATGTGATCCTCAAGGTCGTCAACTATCAGCAAAACTCACAGAACCTCACCATCGCTCTTGAAGGCGCGAACAGCATCGCGAAGACTGCGACCGTGGAGCAGATTACCGGCGCCCCAGACGATGTCAACACCCTCGAAGCGCCGAACAAAATCGCGCCGACGAAGACAACGATCAAGACCAGCGGCAAGACGTTCACGCATCAGTTCCCAGGATACTCGGTAAGTGTGGTGCGGGTGAAGGCGAAGTAAGCCGCGCGTTGACTTACCCCAGCCTTTGCTCCAAGTGACCCACCCCGGCCTCCGGCCGACCCTGAGTGACCTACCCCGGCGCTTCGCGCCACCCCTCCCTTGAAGCAGGGAAGGGTTGGAAAGAAATTCTCGGACGAAAGCCGCCTACGACAACAAAATCCTAACTACCCTTCCC
>JAOQAA010000637.1 GCA_025963815.1 Capsulimonas sp. | reverse complement strand
CCGCGACTTCAGTCGCCGGGCGCAGTCTGCGTAACATGAGTTCCCTAAAATGTCGGTGTGAAGGAGTCTAATACTTTGGAACGAACGTTTCTCATGGTCAAGCCGGATGGAGTGAAGCGCGGTCTGGTGGGCGAGATCATCCAGCGGTTCGAACAGAAGGGCTTCAAGCTCGTCGAGCTGAAGATGCTCACCCCCACCCGTGAACTGGCCGAGGAGCACTACGGAGTGCACCGCGACAAGCCGTTCTTCGCAGGCGTCGTCGACTTCATCAGCTCAGGCCCGGTCGTCGCGACGGTCTGGGAAGGCGATGATGTCATTGCCCTGTCCCGTAAGCTCGTCGGCGCCACCAAGCCCAGCGAAGCCGCCCCCGGCACGATCCGCGGCGACTACGCCAACTCGGTCGGCGAGAACTTGATCCACGGCTCGGACTCGGTGGAGAACGCCGACGCCGAAATCAAGCTCTGGTTTAGCTAAGCTTCCATTCGGCATCTCGCCACTGCAATCTCAAAAAGCCCGGTCCCCACACGAGGGAACCGGGCTTTTATATCCTTATAACGGAGTCTCCGTCAGAAAAACGGGCGCACTTCAACGGGCGCACGGCAGGCGACGGCGGCCTTGCGCCCCCACGCCAGCGCCTCGTCCAGGTCAGCGGCTTCCAGCATCCAAAAACCGCCCACGTGCTCCTTGGTCTCCAGGTACGGCCCATCGGTGACGAGCACCTCACCATTGGGCTGCGCCCGCAGCGACTTCGCGTTGCTTGCCGGACGCAGGCCGCCCGCGAAAATTCGGACGCCGGCAGCCTCCATCTCTTCGTTGAGCATGTCGATATCGCGGGTCATCGCTTCGTCCTCGACGGACGGGTCGTAGTCGTCGGGGTGGTGAATAGCAACCAAATACTGCGTCATGGCTCCTCCTGTAACGGTCTTCGGGCGGGCTGGTTGCCCTGCCTTCACTGGTTAGTCGAATAGATGGACCGGAATTCGACAGATCGTTCAGGAAATTTTTCGGTTGACGCAATAATGACGCAATTTGCCGGCTTCTTACGCAGGCCAATTACGTCGTTAACTCGTCAAAACGCATAAATGTGGGGAGATGCGGTCTTACCGATGCACGGCCCCTACCCGCTCGGCGAGCGCGGTTTCGACGGCGCGCATTTGTGTTTCCACTTCGGCGTCGGTCAGGGTGCGGTCGGCGGCGCGGAAGACGAAGCGGATGGCGACGCTCTTTTTGCCTTCACCGATCTTTTCGCCGGTGTAGATGCTCTCGGGGGCGATCTCTTCGAGCAGGGTTTCTTCTACGACGGAACGCGCCGTGCTTTCCAATGCCCAGTAGCCGACTTCGCTGTCCACGACGACGGCGAGGACACGGGTGACGGCGGGGAAGCGCGGGAGCGGCGTGTAGTGGCGTGTGTCGGCGGAGACGGCGAGCAGGGCGTCGGCGTCGAGTTCGAAGGCGGCGACACGGCCGACGCTGGCGGGGACGTTCAGGTCAGATTTGACGGCGTCGGGGTCGAGTTCGGCAACATAGCCGATGGTCTTGCCGTCAAGCTGGATGAGCGCCGTGCGACCGGGATGCATGCCGTGGACATGGCCGGGCACGAACTGAGGCGCGGGAAGGCGCAGACGGGTGAAGAGCGCTTCGACGACGCCCTTGGCGGCGTAGAAGTCGATCGACGGGATCTCTTCGCCGGTCCAGCGACGCGGCGAGACGGCCCCGGTGAGCACACCGGCGACGCTGCGCGTCTCCAGATAATTGCTGACGCCCTCGCCCTTGGCGAAGACCTTGCCGACTTCGAACAAACGCACATCGGGTTCGCGCTGGCGCAGGTTGTGCGAAAGAACGCCCAGCAAGTTGGGGAGCAGCGACTGGCGCAGGCCGGATAGCTCCGCCGAGAGAGCAAGGCGGATAGCGACACGCTCGTCCGTCTTTTCGGGATCGTCGAAGGGCGACGGGGCCGCGAGCGAATGGGTCAGCGCTTCCTGCAAACCGATACTCGTGAGAACAGTGCGCAGATCACCGGCGAACTTGCCGCGCGGAGCGTCCACACCGCCGCCGCCAGCCGACGGCGGGAGTGTTTCGGGCAGAGTCTCATAGCCGATCATCCGGCCGACTTCCTCGATCAGGTCGATCTCTTTCAAAAGATCCGTGCGGAAGGTCGGAACCAGGACTTTGAAGGGACTTGCCGAAGCGTCAACGATCAGGCCCAAACGCGTGAGCGATTGTGCGATTGTCTCATCGGTGAGATCCGTGCCGAGGATCGCATTGGTGCGCGTCGGACGAATCTCGATTGGCAGGGCGCGCTTGGGGGCCGGATACAGATCGATCCGCCCCAGTGCGACTTCGCCGCCCGCGAGGTCCGCGAGCAGTTCGGCGGCGCGCTCCAGGGCTAATGGGACCAGTTCGGGATCGACGGTGCGCTCGAAACGATAGGAGGCGTCCGTGGACAGACCAAGCACTTTGGAAGTGCGGCGGATGCTGCCAGGATCGAACTGCGCGGCCTCCAAGAAGATATGGCGCGTGCTGTCCGTGACTTCGGTCTCGGCGCCGCCCATAACGCCGGCAACGGCGATGGGCTTCTCACGGTCGGCGATGACAAGCATTCCCGCCTGCAGCGCGCGCTCGGCGCCATCCAGGGTGACGATCGTCTCACCAGCGTTGGATGGTCGGACGACGATCTTGCCTTAGGGGATCGTATCGTAATCAAACGCGTGGAGCGGCTGGCCCAGTTCGAGCATCACATAGTTGGTGACATCGACCACGACGTTCACCGGACGCATGCCGCAGGCGGCGATGCGCTTCTGGATCCAATCGGGGGATGGGCCAATGGTGACGTTGCGCACGACCTTGCCGGCATAGCGCGGACAAAGCGCCGTGTCGGTGATGACGACACCCGCCCAGCGGCGCACATCGTCGTTCTCGTCGGGCAGGGGCGTCGGAAGCCAGGACATCTTCGTATCCAGCGTCGCAGCCGTTTCACGGGCGACGCCGAGAAGAGACATCCAATCACCGCGATTGGGCGTGACCTTGGTGTGGTAGACCGGACCGTCTTCCGACGGAGTAATCTCCTCCACTTCGAGGCCCGCCATTGTCAATTTGTCGGCCAGCGCTTTGTCGTCCAGCGTCGTCGGGACGAACTCGCGCAGCCATTCCACGGGAAATTTCATGATTTCAAATACGCGGCTCTAGAACTGCCGAAGGAAGCGAACGTCGTTTTCCGCGAAAAGTCGAATGTCGTCGATGCCGTACTTCGCCATCGGCATCCGGTCGATCCCAAGCCCCCAGGCGAACCCGGTGTAGCGCTCGCTATCGATGCCCATCGACTCCAGGATATTGGGATGCACCATACCGGCGCCGCCCAGCTCCAGCCAGCCGTCGCCCCA
>JAOQAA010000627.1 GCA_025963815.1 Capsulimonas sp. | reverse complement strand
TTCAGCTGATCCAGCGACAGAGCGCGAAGCGCGTCGATCAGTCGTTCCGAGAGCCCATAACCCAGAGATTCCAGGTTCTTGGACATCGCGGCGATGTAATTCGATGGGAGAAGACCGTCGCCAAGCGGCGCATCAAGACAGATCTTGCCACGCCGTCGCAGATAGATGGAGTTATTCATGGTATTTGGAAAGCGGCGGAGCTAATTTTAATTTCAGTCGCCTGATTGAGAAGGAAGCTCCGCCATAGCCAAATGTGAACGTCGTGGAAACTGAAGGCTCTAAGTTTCACCCAAAGAATTTAGAAGGAAGAACCCTCATAGCCACGACAAGTCCATAATACCGCGAAATTTCGTTCTTTTCGATCGTGCGCCGCCTGCGCCTTGATAACTCTGTCGTCGGAAGTGTGGGATTTGATAAGGAGAGGGAATGGAAATCGTTTCGGACGGCGCCATAGCCCTGGGTTCCGGCTCTCTGAATTCCCAGAGAAAACCGATTGCGCCCATCGCAGCACTCCTGGCTTCTCTCAAAGAAGCCGAAAGCTCGAAACCCAGGGCTATGGCGCCGTCCGAAACGCGGGAGGGAAAGTTATCGTACGAGTTCTTCTTCCAACTGTTCCAAGGTCTTGCCCTTGGTTTCAGGCAGGCTGCGCAGGATAAACACGAAGCCCATCAGACAGATCGCGCTGTAGAGCCAGAACGTGCCGGCTGGTCCCAGCTTCGCGTTGAGTATCGGGAACGTGAACGTGAGGATAAAGCTCGCGATCCATAGCGCGCTCACCGCCACCGCGACGGCGGCGCCTCGAATCCGGTTCGGGAAGATCTCCGAGATCACGACCCATGTCACCGGCGCCAGCGAAGCGCTGTAGCAGGCGATGGCGCCGAGCACCAGGATCAGCAGCGGCGCGCCCTGGACGCCTGCGTGGTAACAAAAGCCCATCGCGCAGTAGATCACCGCCAGCGCGGCGGAGCCGAAGAGCATCAGCGGTCGGCGTCCTTTGTCGATCAAGACCATCGAGACAAGGGTAAAGAGCAGATTGACCGATCCCGTCCAGGCGATGTTCTTCAGCACCGTGGAGATGTCGTATCCGGCGGCTTTGAAGATATCCTCGGCGTAGTTGAAGATGACGTTGATGCCGCACCACTGCTGGAACACCGCGAGGGTGACGCCGATCATAAAGACGCGCGCCATCCGGGGATGCAGCAGATCCCGGAACGTCGCCTTCTCCTGATTTTGCGCGCTGAGCGCCGCCTGATCGCTCTCGATCTCATCGGCGTAAGCAGGTCCGCCGATGCGTGTGAGCGTCTCCCTTGCCGGGGCCATCATTCCCTTCGTCATCTGCCAGCGCGGGCTTTCGGGGACGAAGAACATGCAGACAAAGAACAGTATCGACGGGACAGCGGTGATCGCGAACATCCAGCGCCAGCCCTGCTGTCCATACCAGGAAGTCCGGATAAACTCGTCCGTGGCGCCCGCCGGCAGGTTGCGCACCACATAGAAGTCGATAAATTGCGCGAGGAGAATCCCCACCACGACCGTCAGTTGATTGACGGCGACGAGGCGCCCGCGCACGTTCGCCGGGGCCACTTCGGAGATATACAGCGGCGACAGACTGGACGCGAGCCCGATGGCGACGCCGCCCAAAATCCGCCACGCCACAAACGTATCAAAGCTATTGGCAAGCGCGTTGCCGATCGACGTCACCGTGAACAGCAGCGCCGACGCGATCAGCAGCCGCTTGCGCCCAAGCCGGTCGCTCATTGTCCCCGCGACGACGGCCCCGATCAGGCAGCCCAGCAGCGCGCAGCTGTTGACCCATCCGGACGCCGACGCGCTCTTGATCTGAAAGAAGCTCTCAAAGAACGGCTTCGCGCCGCCGATCACGACCCAGTCGTAACCGAAGAGCAGGCCGCCGAGGGCGGCGACGATGGAGATGAGCCAAACATAAGAGGCGTTCACTTGAACCGCGCTCGTATTCGTTTGGGCCCTGTTTTGGTCGATCAGCATTGGTCTGTGTCCTTATGAGATGAGGGCCATCCTAAATACTCCGCATCAACTCTGCCGCGAGCGCGTGGCTGGGGTCGCTTTCCAATATCGCGGCCAGCAGTTCGCGTGTGTGATCGGTTTCGCCGAGCCCCGCCAGCGCCTGCGCTTGTAAGAAGCGCGCCGCAGTCTCCTGACGCTTCTGGATGTCGTCGTCGAAGAGCAGCATGGTTGGCAATGACGTCGCGAAATAATCGATCTTGGCTTCTTCGGTCTCCAGCGCCTTGGCGTATTCCAGCAGGGAAGAGAGCATCGACCGCGCTTGTGCTTCGTCGCCGAGCCGACGCCAGGCGAGGGCAGAGAAGTAGGTCATCTCGGAGAACGATCGGACGCTCATTTCCTGGAAGTCGCCGCGCGCGGTGGCCGCCGTCGTCCAATGGCTTTGCGCGGCGTCGGTGTCTCCTAACTTGCTGCAGGTTTCACCGATCCAGTAATGAATGTCGCTCTGGTTCGCCAGCAGATGCTTTGCTTCGCTGAGGCCGGCGGGCGCGGTGAGGGCGGCTTCAAAGCAGCGGCGGGCTTCGGCGGGATCGCCTTCGGACAGGGCGACGCGGCCGAGGGCGAGGAATGTGCGGACGTACTGGCCGAGCGCCTGCCCTTCGCCGCCTTCCCAGGGTTGGAATCGGCGCCCTTGCAGAAGCTCCAGCGCCATCCATGGCTGATCGGTCTGGTTGTAGAGTGCGCACATCTCCACGCACAAATCGTCGCGGCGGCGCACCAGATCCTGGCGCGCCGCCAGGGCGCGCCGGCGCTCTTCGGGCGCAACTCCCATGCGTTTCCAGAGCTGGTCGCGCTCGAATAAGAGGCGGGCGTCGTCCGGCGCGGCGGCGACGGCTCGGTTGTAGGCGTCACGCGCCGACTTGGGATCGGCGGTGATGTTGAAATAGCCGATGCCCAGGTTGCGCCATGGGATGGAGAACGACGGATCGATCGCCACGCTCCGCTCCCAGAAGCCGATCGCTTCCACGTGACGGCGGCGGTCGTAGAGCAGACATCCGAGATAGTAGGGCGCGTGCGCATCCTTGGGATTGGCGCGAATGGCGGCCTCCAGGATGGCGATCTCTTCGAGGCGCGCGGGGAAGCAGTAATCGGTCGACTGCGCTGCGCCCTCTTGATACCAGCGCCGCGCTTCGTCGGCCTTGCCCATACGCTCGTTCAGCCACCCGAGCGTGTAACGCAGCATCGGCGTCGCGCCCCAGCTCTGCGTGGGCAGGCTGTCGGCGCCGCCAGCCTCTGTGCTGATGACGCGTTCGATGAGCGTGATGGCTTCCGCATACAGACCGGCCCGCGCCTGGTCATGGGCGATGTCGAGCAGCGCTTGCAGATCGGTTGTGGGTGGTTTCCCGGCAAGAATTCTGGCCCATCCATCCAGCGGGTCCAAACGCAGAGTCTCGGCGATCAGGTAGTCGGATTCGTCGAAGTAGGTCAATTTGCTCAGGGCGACGGCTTTGAGATCGCGGGCGCCCAGTCGGTCGGCGTCGAGGCGAAGGGAGCGATCCAGATGCTCGATCGCGTCGGCCCAATTTCCACGCCGGCAGTCGAGTTCAGCAATCGCGTGGTAGGCCGCCGCGCCCCATGCCTGGTTCCAGGCGGCTTTGTAGAAGGCGGCGTAGGTGGCGTCGAAGAGCGCTTTGGATGGCGGCGCGGCGTCCATCTGGAAGCGCAGGCACATGCCCAGATTGTAATACGGTTCGCCGTCGTATGGGTTCGGGTTGCGGAAGGTCAGGCGCTCGATTGCCTTGCGGAAGTGCGCCTCGGCAAGCTCTAACTCGCCGCGTCGCAGGCGCCAGAGGCCAAGAGCGTTGTTGCATCGGGCGTCCATCGGATCGCGCCGCAGCGCTTCTTCCCAGTAAGGAACGGGGCTGCGCGTCGCATGACGGTACTGTTCCAGGTGCAGGCCGGTCAGATACAGCTCATCCGCGCTCGTAATCTCGGCGGGCATCGGAGGCTCGGTCGCGGCGGCTAACTCGTCCGCCGGCGTCACGTCGCCGGGAGCATATTTCAGGATTTCACGGCCTTTGTAGTTCAAAACACGCAGCGTCATGCTCTCGGCGCTCACTCCTGCGGGAATTTCGCAACGTGTCACGAAGGGCGCGGACGGCGACAGATCCGCGCGCCACGTCTTGGAAAAGTCGAGACCGAGCAGCTGGATTTCGGCGTCTTCGAAGACTGAGGTTACGCTGACGCCGATCTTCGCCACATCACCGCCGATGTCCAGGCGTACGGCGCAATCCAAATTGGCGTGCTGCGCGGCGCCGATCTGCTGGATGGGATACCAGTACTGACTCCAGGTCTTTGTTTCGCCGGGCTGCAAAAACGAAAAATCGGGCTGGTTGTCTGTGTAAACGCCGGCCATCAGCTCGATGTAGGGCCGCTCATCGTCGGATAAATTTCTGTCCCAGGCGTAGCCGAACTCATGGTTGCCCCAGGTCCATTGCTTCTTGCCAGGGGAGATATGATGGTTCGCAATGTGCACGACGCCGGCGTGCGCCTTGTGATCGTAGCCGCCGAAGAAGTCTTTGTGCGATCCCATCGCCATATAAGAGGTCGGAACGGGAATGTTCGCGTACCAGG
>JAOQAA010000619.1 GCA_025963815.1 Capsulimonas sp. | reverse complement strand
GGAAACTTCGCCCATGGAGGCGCCGGTCCATCGGAGTACCAATAAGAGACCGAGGAGTAGTATACGCCCGGCGTGTCGTTGCCGGGGCCGTGTTCGAGCTGTCCGTCCAGCGACTTCTCGAAAACCGGCGCCTCGTTCACGAACCAGCGGAAGCAGTTGAGCTGGCCTGCATCCTCATTTTTGACGAAGAGGCCGTTCATCGGCAGACAGTTCGGGCCGGTATTGAAGCTCCACGCGCTGTTGAACCCGTCCTCCGTGCCTGTGCCGTTCCAGGGACCGACGACGGTCGTCAGGCCGCTCTTGGCCGGCGTCCACTTCTGCGAATCCGACCGAAATTGCTCGTCCCCCTCGATAAACCCGATCCCATGACGGCTGGCCATTGTCTGAACGACGCCGACAAACTTGCCGCGCTGACCCGTGATATGCGCCCACGGATGCGGCTTGCCTGGCTCGGTGATTTCCTGCGACCAGAGCGCATGGAAATATCCCTCCTGTTTGCCGTCGAAAGCGCCCGGCGCGACCTGCGCCGTCCATCCGATTTGGAGCGGCGTCGAGTTCCCATTCTCCAGTTCAAAACGCGCTGTGCGCGCAAACGGCATGGGGAAGTACGCCAGCATCGATCCATCCGGGGCGACCGCGAGGAACAGTGTTCGGAACGTTTTATTGCGGCCGTAAGCGTTTCCAAAGAAATCCGAGACGGGCGCTTCGACATCTGGCGCCTGATGACCGTCGAAATAGGCGCGCAGCACCAGACGCCGTAGGTCGAGATCGCTCGCCTCCGGCGCGGCCAGCCGGATGCAGTTCACACGTCCGGGGCCTTTATAGGAACCCAGGGCAAGCGCTGCGTGAGGCGCGATCCGTTCCGTCGCCGGGAGTGCGGGAAGATCGAGCAGCGGCGCCGACAGTGTGCTCCACTGGATGTTCGCGCGATCAACAGCAATTTGATCTGTTCGAGACAGCGGCAGTGCAAACGACCGCACCCTGGTGTCTTTCGGAAAGGAGATGTAATTTACCTGGTAGTACATTGAGGCGGCGTCGCCGTCGCTGTTTCGCGAGACGACCCGGCAGTGATGGGCGTAGGGAATCGGCAGGTAGCTGTAGGCGCCTCCCGACGAAATCCCCGCCAGCGGCGCCGCGAAGGGCGAATACGATCCATTGAAAAGGCTGCTGAAATCCGCGCCGACTACCGGCGTTTTCGATCCGTCGAGATAGATCTGAATCGTCCCCCTCGGGTTCGCCGACCACATCCGGACAATGGCGCCTGGGCCGTCCATCTCCGCCATCACATGTTCCGATCCTTCATTGGACAGATAATGCCCCTGATCGTTGTTGGCCCCCTGCGTCTCGCACGAGGAAAACATGTGCGATGTCCAATGGTTCAAAGCCGGCAGCTGCGCGATATCCGTTTCCGACTTCAGCAGCGTCGTCATATCGATGGACGCCGGCGCGGCGTCCACACGGAAAGGCATCGTGCAGACAAGCGCCACGCCAATCAGCGCTGTGGAGACGAAAGAAAAGAGTATCGTGCGGAGCAATGGCAATCTGACGGCTTTGTCCATTTGGAAGTGTCCCATCTCTACGAAATATTCATATCTGCAAGGCAACCATTATAGCAATACTAGTATTGCATGTCAAGAAAGCCGGCGGATTTATTCGCCGGGAGCGTCCTAGTCTTCCTCCGGCGGCATTCGCCCTGCGTCGCGCATGGCGTGGAGGACGGCGACATGGGCTTCTTCGAGTTGTTTGGTCAGGCGGCGGATGGGTCTGATTTGTGCGTCGGGGAGATGGGCGTACATCGGACCGCACACGTAGGTGGTGCAGCCGAAGGGGCGCAGGTCGTCGGGGAAGGTGCAGCGGCCTTTGTGGAGGTATTCGCAGGATTCCAAGGGGCCGGTGTCGCCGGAGGCCATGGGGAGCGTGACGGCGTTTTCGGAAAGACGGTTGCCGGCATAGGAGACGGCGGGGGAGTAGGGGTCTATATCGCCGAGGTGTGGGAACGTGTGGCCGGTTCCAATGGCGAGGGCGACGTCCATGGGGGTGACGCGGGTCGGCTTGATGCAGCACGGGGTCGTACAGCCGGGACAATGTTTGGCGGTGAACGGGTCGAAGAGAGTTCGAATCTCGCGCTGGATGCGCCGGTAGTCGGAAAGCGGGTTGCCGCGCGTGCGTCGTTTGCCTTTCATTGCGTGACGCCCCAATCCCAGCCGGCGCGCCCGACGCGCATCGGGAGCTTCACGCTTTTGCCGGTGGCGATGTCCAGGCAGAACAGCTCATCCTCGGGGACGGGGGGCTTGCTGACGGTGTAGGCGACGTATTTGCCGTCGGGGGACCAGCGCAGTGAGGTGATATTGCGTCCGCCGAAGACCGACCAGCCGGGATTGACATGGATCGCTCGCGAGGGGCCGCGCATCGGGACATCGTTCAGCTGGATATCCATGGGGCGGCCTTTGGTTACGTACGCGAGCTGATTGTCATGATCGCCGAGCGTGTAGGCGGCGACATTCGAGATTGTGCTATAGCTGATGCTG
>JAOQAA010000613.1 GCA_025963815.1 Capsulimonas sp. | reverse complement strand
TCTGGTAGACACGGGATGGTTGGATTTGTTGCGCTTTACTAAGATTGGGCCCCTCCGCCCCAATTCTGGGGGACCCGATTTCGGAGATTGGCATTTTCCGGTCCCCCAGAATTGGGGCGGAGGGGCCTCTTACGCCATCTCCAGCGCCCGGATCTGCGTGCCGACGACGTGAATGCGATTGTCCAATTCCAACAGCGATAATGCGTCGCCGATGCGATCGCGGATGTTGGCGCCGGTGTTACGGTACCCAAGCAGGCGCGCGGTTTCGATGACGAGTTCGTCGCGGCGCATGCCGTAGGCGATCTTGAGAAGGGCGATGGCGGCTTCACCGATCTCTTCCAGGCAGATCTCGTCGATCGGGCGCGGCGGGGTGTTCGCCGCCGGAACGCGGGGCGTTGGGCGCAGGCCGCCGCGCGGCCAGAGGAAGCCGTCGCGCTGTTCGATGCGGTCCTGAAGCGTGAGCGCTTCGGCCATATCCTCGACGATCTCCCGAATCTTGGCGCCGGCGCGGGCGACGCCCGCCATTTCGGCGACATGCTGCGCGGCGGTCTCCAGCGGCAGCGGGCCTTCCAGATCGACCAGCTGGACGAGGAAGTCGACGCGGGCCTTTTGCTGCGCTGGCAGATCGCCGTAAAGCGTATCACGTCCACCGGGCATCGGCGTGAACCGGCGCTCGAAAACCTCCACGCCAGGCGGCAGCGCGAAGGGAACCGCGCCTTCGGTGGTGTACGCGGCCTGGGTCTCTTGAACGGCATTGGTGTTTAGCGGAGACGTATCCGATGTGTTGTAGGAGAATACGCCGTCGTCGCCTGGCGTCCCCATGGTTTCGCCGGTGTCTATCTCGGCTTCGGCGATCTTTGGCGCGGGAAGTGTCGCTTCTGGGTCCCACTTACCCGATTTGGCGCGGGCGATGGCGTCTGTAATCCGCGCCATCTCACGCTGTGGGTCGCGCACCCAGTCCGAGGACCAGACACGCAGCAATCGCCACCCCAGAGTACCCAAAACTTGCTCGCGCAGACGCTCACGGGCGCGGGCACCGGGGGCGTGGCGGTACATCGGACCGTCACACTCGATCCCGAGCAGATAGCGGCCGGGATCGGTGTCGTCCACGATTCCCAGGTCCACGCGGTATTCAAAGAGGCCGACCTGGCGGCGCACTTGGCAGCCTGCGCGGATCAGCGCCGTTTCTATCGCCTGCTCGAACGCGCTTTGGGCCGCGACGGCGTGCGCTTCAAAGCTGAGCCCGGACTGGCTGCCGCTGGCGGCGAACTCCAGATAGGCCTTTAATAGCTTCGGGCCGAGCTTGTCGGTGCGTGACAGGTCGATCTCTCCGCTTTGGATGGATGCGACCACTGTCATACGCCGCCGGGCGCGGGTAACGGCGACATTCAGGCGCCGTTCGCCGCCCTCTTGATTGAGCGGCCCGAAGTTCATTGACAGCTTGCCGCTGGGGGCGTGGCCGAATCCCAGGCTGAGAAAAATCACGTCGCGCTCGTCGCCCTGCACGTTTTCGATATTCTTGACGAAAAACCCTTCCGAGCCTTCTTCCGAGAGCAATGGAATGAGATCGGGCAGTTCTCGCTTGCGGCGCTCGATCTCCGTGAGGATCGTCGTCTGCTGCGGCTCATTGAACGTGATGACGCCGATGCTTTGCCCCGGGTTCTCTCGAACGTGCTGAATGACGAGATCGACAACGCGCGCCGCCTCTACGGGATTATTTCGCCCCGCGCCCGTTCCCGGATAGTAGACGCCGTCCGCGACAAAGTCGAACGTGACCGCCGAGGGCAGGCTGGCCGACGGGTAGGGGATCAGCTCCTTGTAAAAGTGAATCTTGGAGAAGGCGATCAGCGACTCGTGGCGGCTTCGGTAGTGCCAGTTCAATGGGTGTTCGGCGAAGTGCGGCGAGTCGGGATCGGCGAACGAGTCCGCCGCTTTTAACACGCTTTCGAATTCGGCCGCGCCGCTGTCTTCATCGTCCTCCTCCGCTCCGTCATCCTGAAGTCCCGCGAAGAACGACGTCGGCGGCAGCTGCTTGGTGTCGCCTGCGATAATCACTTGTTTGGCGCGCAGGATCGCTCCGACGGCGTCCTCGGTGAAGACCTGCGATGCTTCGTCGAAGATCACGGTGTCGAACCAGATCGTCTCCGATTCTAAGAAGAGGCTGACCGAAAGCGGGCTCATCAAGAGACACGGCTTGAGCAAAAAGAGCAAATTCGGGATGTCGGCGAGCAGTTTTCGAATGGCCTTGGGACGCTGGCGGCTGAGCTGGGTTTTGAGCGCGCCCATCTCGCCGATGCTGGAGACGGCGCCTTCCATGGAGATCGGCTTGCGCTTCTGCGCGATCGCGCGCACGCCTTCGGGCGCGACGTCGATCTGGCGCTGATCCAAATGGCAGAATCGCGCGATCCTGGCGGCATGCTCCTCGCCTCGGAAGCGTCGAATGGCGGGAATGCCATCGGTGACAGCGTCTAGCCAGAGACGATGGAACTGTTTGCGGAAAGCGGGGACGATCTGATCGGCCGGCGGAATGCGATTGGTCGCTGTCTCGAAGAACGAGAGCAGGCCGTTATCCTCGCACTCTTTGCGTAAATTCTGGAAATCGATCCATCGCTCCAGATCGCCCATACGATCCAAACGCATTTGCAGCCAAGTCGTGAGGTCGGCAAACGGAGCGTCGGTGAGCGGCAGGCTCTGAGCCGTGAGACGCTCCACCGTGAATAGCTCGCCTAACTCACCCATGAGCGCATGGATGGCGGCGTCGCGCGCCGCCGTCGCGCGTTCTGATCCCGCGATTTCAGACAGTAACGGCGCGGGACCTTCGGTCACCACGTCCCGCAGATCTTCGGGAATCGATGCGCCCGGATACTGTGCGCGCAGGCTTTCGGTCCAGTCCAGCGCGGCGAGAACGGCGTTCCAGTCCGTATTTAATCCGTCGTACAGATCTTGATACTGCGCTTGCAGCTTTGCGCCTTCGCCGGCGATCTGCGCGGCGTCCGCGACGAGGCGGCGCGCTTCGATCAGCGCCGCCCCAAGATGAAGCGGGGACAGACTCTCACTGGACATACTTGGGAGCAAGGAAGTGAGCGTTTCCTGACGTGCGGCGTGGACATCTTGCGTGGCTGCCCGTATGCCGCGCAGCCAGTCGGCGAGTTCATCCATCGGCGCTTGCGACAGCGGCAGGTTGGTGAAGGGGAGGCGCGTCAGATCGACCAGCACGCTCAGGGTTTGCAGCGCTTTGTCTAACTCTTGGGACTGCGCGAGAAGCAGCTGATGCTGGGCGCGCAGCGGCTCCAGCGCCGGGCCGGAGCGGACAAGGCTCTGCGCCAACAAAGGAGAAACTTCCCCCGAGCATGCTTCGACGATCTCCGCCGTCTGGCGTAGCGCGCCCGAAACTTCGGTCCAATCCGTTTCCAGGTTCTTGTAATACCGCCCGAACGCCGCACTCAGATCGGCGGCGTGTGCGCGGATCCATTCGCCTCGGTCGCGGACGTCTTGGGCCAGGGTGAGATCGCGCAGGAAATCGCGGCCGCGCGGCGCTTCGGGCTTCAATGTCAGCGTGACGGTCTTGCGGTCGCGATAGAAAGCGGGCTTGAAGAATTTTAAGAAACCGGCGTAATCCGAGGCGAATCGGGCGCGCAGGCCGGGCAAATCAAGGCCCAGCACGGCGTCGGAATATTCGGCAAACAGCGTTTGGCGGTTTTTCAGATAGGCGTCGTGCTGTGCGCTCGCTTCGTTTGCCTGCGCGTGCAGCGCAGAGGCTGCGGCTGGGTCGAGCCAGTTTGTCTCGGGACGGGGATCGGTCAGGGCCAGTTCGGCGATCCGGATTTCGTGACGCGCGGCGCCGATCGTGATGGCCGCTGGCCGGCCGGTGATTTGCGCCAAACCATCCAGGCCGCCGCGCAGCCGCGCGATCCGGTCGTCGGCTTCGCTCAACGCACGGTCCAGCTCGGCGAACCGTATGGCGATCGTCGTTTCCCACTCAGCGCCAAGCGCCGCCCGAAGAATCGGTTCGTTCTTTGGACCAAGGCGGGCGAGAAGCGCTGGGTGATCGAGGTTCAGGAGGGCGGGTGTCCAGGCGCTCAGCAGCGATTGCTTTGCCGAATGGTAGCCGGCGTCGCGCACTTGCCGTCCAGACGCGATTTGACGCAGCTCAGGCAGGGAATCTCCCGTCAGCCATGCGCGGGGCGGCTTCGGCGTGCGCGCGGCGATGTTCGCAACGCGCAGGAGATGATCCGCCTTGTTGATGGTCTGAGGCGCCTCAATTTGACAGAGACCGGCGAGCTGGGCTGTTTCGCTGGCAAGCAGATCGATCTGGGGACGGAGGTCACCGAAGACCGATCGGACTCGCGTTTGCAGATCCAATGTGAAGCGATGAGCCTGAATGCCGCGCCAGGGATGCGTGGCGACCTCGGCGAAGATCGAATGGTAATTTTGCAGGCGCTCGGCAAGCGACTCAAGGCGCCGATACTGTTCGCGCGAGACCTGCTCGGGGCCGATAAACGCGAAGGGAAGCTCGACAGTGGCGGATGCCTGCGCTACGATCCCATTCGCTTCATAGACCGAGAGGCCGAGCGGCTCTTGCGGATCGTGCAGGGCGGTGACGACTTCGGCGAGGGCGTCCCGTACTTCGTCGAGTTCCTCGACGGAGAATTCGGCGCCGCTGAGCGTTTGGCGGCGGGCGGTCAGGGCGCGGCGAAGCTGGTCGAGCACGTCTTTCTTGTTCGCCTTGTGGCTGTGCGCTTCCAGGCACAGGTCCGCGAGGCCCTTGTCGCGCAGACGCTTGAACACGGCGTCCAGCGCCGCCATTTTCTGCGAGACAAACAGCACACGCTTACCGTCCGCAATACACTCGGTGATGATGTTCGCGATGGTCTGCGTCTTGCCCGTTCCCGGGGGGCCCTGAAGCACGAAGCTCTGTCCGGCGTGGGCCGCCAAAATCGCCCGCTGCTGGGTGGGGTCTGCGTCCAGCACTTGGTAAGTGCGTTCACCGCGCAGGGATGTGTCCAATTGGGAAACAGGCGGCAGATCGACCGGTGGCAATTTCGTCAGCGCGTCACGATCTCCGGCGAGCGCGGCGACGATGGGATGGACGCGCGCCTGCTCCGTGTGAGCGACCAAGTCCCGGTACATCACCATCTTGAGAAACGAAAAGCGCCCGAGTACGACTTCCTGAGTAACCCGCCAGTCGGGCCGTTTTGGCAGCAGCGCGGCGACGGTCTCTAGATAAGCACTGGGGAGTAAATCTTCCTCATCGGGCGGTTCCGGCAGTTCGATCCTTAGGTCGGCCTGGCTGAGACGATATTTGAGGGTGGGGTTGAGCTCGATCTCGTCTTCAAAGCGCGTCAGCTTGAACGCGTCGCCGCCGGGGAGGCGCTCCAATTGGACGGGAATTAACAAAAGAGGCGAACGAGTGGGCGTCTTGGTGTCGGGATCGATCCACTCCAGCATCCCGGCGGCGAGAAACAGGATATTGATGCCCTGCTCACGCAGCGCCGAAACGCCGCGCAGGCGCAGGTTGTTGAGAATCTTGTACTCAAGCTCGGCGAGGGCGATATTGCCCGCCTTACTTGGCTTAGCCTCGGCAAGAGGATCGGGATCAACCAGGCTTTGGACAAACGTCAGCGCCTTGCGCTTGCGCACAAGCAGCGTGTACAGTTCATCCAGACCCGGATCGGCGATTGGCAGCACGCCCCGCGCTTTGGGGGCCAAGGCGTATAGCGGATTGCGCCGCGTCAGGTCGATCAGCGCCGACTGCCAGCCCTCGATTTTTCGCCGCACTTGCTCTTCAGAAGTCACACGCATCCCTTGCCGCACCCGCCGCGTTTGGGGACGCGGCGGGTTCAATTAATCACAGCAAGGTTATTATGACACAGGATGCGCGCCAATTCTAAAGCTGCGAGACGACGGTGCTTTTGCCCGCCGTGAGCGTGACGAAGGTTTTGCCGTCTTTCGATTGCGCGGTCTTTGCCGGCCGCCCATTGACCGTGACGCCGGAGCCGCTGATGCCGACCATCGCGGACACGCCCTCCGGCGATGTGATGGTGACAGTCATCTTCTTGGCGCTTTGCTCGGCGCGGACGCGAAGCAGGCCGCTCGGGGTTGGAACGGCGCCCTCGGCCCAGGCGAGGCCGCCGAGGTCCGGAACGATCTTCGCGGTCTTGAAGCCGCCGCCGGTTGAGGTGACGCCCAGCAGCTGCTCGGTCAGCCAGTTGGTCGGTCCGGCCGACCAGCCGTGGCAGAGGCTGGCGTTCATTCCCGTTTGGTCGTCCGCTTGCAGGAACTTATGGAAGTGCTCTTTCGGCCACTTGGGATCGTAGCCTTCCCATAATGTCGTCGCGCCCTCGGCCAGCATCGCGCCCCAGTAGTCGTGCAGCACGCGGATCGTATCGGCGTTGTGCCCGGTTTGGCCCATGGCGGCGATGATGTAGTTTCCGTAGTACGGCGAGAGCACCGGGTTGTTGCCGAGCAGCGCGCCGGACTTGTCCCAGGAGGGGCTGTCGGGGGCGAGGACCTTGCTGTAGATCGCGGCCTGCTGCGCCGGGGTGGCGACACCCGAGTAGATCGCCATTGCGTTTTCCTGAAGACGATTGCCGTAGGTGTCCGTGGCCGCGTCCGGCAGATACTGGCGCGCGGCAGCGGTCATCGTGTCCGCCCAGGCGTCGTATTTGTCGGCGCTGGGCTTGTCGTTCATCTCGCGCAGCAGGAAGGCGGCTTCCCGAGCGGCTTTCACATAAAAGAGATGCGTGGTCGCCCGCGCCATGGGATGATCTCCATTGAACTCCGGCGACCAGTCGACAAAGGGCCATTTGCCGAGCTTGTTGGCAAATAGCCCGCGG
>JAOQAA010000609.1 GCA_025963815.1 Capsulimonas sp. | reverse complement strand
AGCCGGCTCAATTCTTCCGGAGAGGGACGCCCTTCCGCAAGGAAGTGAGAAACGAGCTTGGAAATCGACCCCTGGAAGACCCGGTCGAGAAAATCATTCGCCAGCGCCCCGCTGACCTCAGACTGCTGATAAAGAGGTCTGTAGACAAATGTGCCTTCACGATCCTCATGTGCAATCAACTCCTTGGCCTCCATTTTTCGAAGCAGAGTTTGAACCGTGCTGTGTGTTGTCGGAGCAATTCGGGAAAGACGTTCGGTCATCTGACGTGCCGTCAATTCGGATTGGCTCCACAGCTGCTGCATAATTTGCAGCTGCATTTTACCAAGACGTGGGGGCTGGTGGTCCATGAGATCCTTCTTATCGACAAAACATTTTCTTTAGTCTACCACGGTAAACTACAGGCGTCAAGAAAATCCGTCATGATAAAAACGAAAAGCGATTGAATAAAATTAGCGGGAATATGTGTGATCGAGAATAGGAAGACCGAGGAAGGCGGCGGTTTCGGCAAGCAGTGGCTGGGCGTCTTCGGGTTTTCGCGTGAAGGCGACGACCACGGGAAGGCGAGTCTCGTCCTTCCAGATGAGAAGCACCCAGCAGTGGACCGAGTCGCGCTTGTTTCCCTTAGCTTCACGCAGGGCGACTCCCTGAGCGTCGGCGTCGAGATTGCCCTGACGCGGCGCTAACAGAAACGGAACGCGTGGGGGCGATACAGAGTTTGCGAAGCGCGAGAGGGGGAGCTTGAGGTAATCGGCGTAACGATAGCTGCGATCTCCCGTGTGGACCGTCAATCGCTGCGGACCGGAGAGGCCCAGCAGATACAGGCCGAAGACGATTCCAAACAGCGCCAGCGGGCGGTCGATCGGATCGGGGCCGCTGTGCCCATGACTGGCGAGCAGCACGGGCGCGACGGCGATCATGGCGATGCCGAGCGCCAGCACGGCGATCTGCCCGAGCGGGTGGGGATAGAAGGACAGCACGCCGGGCTCAGGGCGGTGCAGCAGTCGGTTTTCAATGGGCATAAGAAAGTTATGATGTGACGCCGGGGACGGATGAAATCCGTCCCCGAGGTCGAAGCCTTACATTTCTTTCAAGATCGCCTGGCGGCGGGCTTCGTACTCTTCCTGCGTGATGAACCCCTCGTCGAGAAGCTCCTTCGTTTCCAGAAGACGCTCTTTCAGAGTCGCCCGCGCTGGCGCGGCGGCGGGCGTCGGCTCGGGAGAAGCCGCCGCCGGGATGACGGCGGGGACGCCGCTGGTTGTTTGGATCGCAGTTACCGGCGCCTGGCCGCCGCCGGCGTAGTTGATCTCTTCCAGGTAATCCGTGAGGACTTTGTAGTACGGATCGTAGAAGCTCGGCGCGAGCACCATCTTCTGGTTATTTGCGTGCTGGACTAAGCGGGCGCCCAGGAAGGCTGCGCCTTCGGCGCGGAGGCGCTCGTCAATAGCGGCGTTGATTTGGGCCAGCATACGGCGGTCATCGCAGAGGCGCTGGACGAGATCCCTAGCTTCGGCGGGCGGCCGGCCGGGCGCAGAGCCCGCGTCGGTTTTGAAGCCGTGCACGACGGACTCCACGGTGTTGAAGCCGCCCAGGGAGTCGCTTTTGGGCATCCCAAATTTGTCCGTGTAGTTCGCCACAAACGAAATAATATCGCGGGTGCCGACACTTGTATAGCGCGATTCGTGCTCCTCGTCAATCACGCCCGAGGCCCAGCCGATCACGAACGTACGCCACGCGGATTTTTGATCCTCCGCCGAAGGCGGCGAGATGCGGATCCAGTCCTTGATGTCCGTGCGCGTGTGGATTGGGTTGGCCGCCGCGCCGAGTGATTTGACTTGATCGTAGGCGTAACGGTAGGACTCCATGCCTTGCAGCAGGCGCAGTGGGAAGGCGGCGCGCTCGCGTAAGAACAGGACCTGGTGCGGTTCGTTGGAGTTCGAAATCTGCTGATCCTTGACGCCCTGAACGGTGTCCATGATCATCGTGCGGAAGCGCTGCTCGCTTTCCGTGCGCGGCGCGGCGCCGTGGAGGACGCCGATAATGGTCTGTTCTTTGTTGATATTGTGCGTGTAGTTCGGCGCGTTTTCCTGCAAGTGGAGGAACGGCGCCGACAGGCTGCCCACACGGCGCAGGGTCTGGATGGTGCGGTCTGTGTCCTGGCCGTACTTGCTGTAAAACTTGTCCAGCACGCTTTCTTCTTCGACGGCTTTGAACACACCGCGCGTATGCGCAATGATCGTGCTTGCGATGCGCGGCAATTCGCCATCGCGCACGCCCCAGATATCGGCTTTCGTGCCGAGACTTTCCAGAATATCGGAGATCAAGTTGTTGACGGTGGCGTTATTGGCGTCAAGCGCGTTGCCCACATAGTGCGCGTAGCGGTCGTCAATGTCACCGCCGACATAGCGGTCCGCCCCCGTGACGGGATCGGTGTCGCGTCGGCCGGGATTGAACAGCACTTCGCCGTTGACGTCCACCGGCTCCTGCACGGCATCCCGCTCGGCGCGGGCAAACCCGGCGCGCAGGGATTCGATTCGCTCGACGTACCGGTCCATCTCGGCTTTGAGGCTCATGACCGTGCCCAGCAGATGCCGATAGAAGACCAGGGCCGCCTCGCCGCCGCGAATGTCCACCATCTCAGCGTCGTAGCGGCGGGCGGCGGCTAAGAACGCGTCTTTCTGCTCGTCGATCTCGCGTCGCTTTGCCGTGGCGATCAGGCTCAGCATGATATCGCCGGCGTGCCGGTTAATCTTTTGAAGCGCCGCATCGCGTGTCTGCGTCGTCGGCTGAAGACCGTTTTTGCGTTCCTCTTGTGTCCGCTCCAGCTGTGTCATGTAGGTGCGGAAACGGTCGGCCATCGTGTCCAGGGCCGCCGCGGCGACCCCATGCCGATGGTTGGGATCGTTCACCTGCGCGCTGACCCAGTCCCGTAGCGCCTTGTCCTTGGCTTTGATCCCCGTTCCCAAATTCTGCTGAATCTGGAAGACCGATTCGCCGAGGTTGGTCTTGCGCTTGGCGAGCAGATCGGGGTTCGGGTCGGTGTCGGCGACACGCGCGTCGGACTCTTTCTGGCGCGCGACAAGATACTCGACCACACGGTTATGGCCCGGATACGCCGTCTCATACTGTCGATTGGCGCTGTTCCAGTGTCCCATGGCCATGTCGCGCAGCGTTTCACCGGATTCCGAATTCGCCGTCGTCACCAGCCGCTCCACGGCGTCGACCGTCAGGCCCAGACGCGATAGCTCTTGGTCGGTGAACGCGCCGATATTGACGACGCGCTCCAGCGGATCCGTCCAGCGGCGCACGATGTCGCCCGCAAGTCGATTGGAGCAGGCCGTCATGACCTTGTCCTTGGGGAAGTAGATCGACGCCAGCCCGAAGCCCATGTAGTTTTGCGCGCAGCCGAGGCCATCCGCCGTGATCAAGAACTGGTCGAAGTTGTTTCGGTTGGACTTCTTCTGCCGCTGGAATTCCGAGGTCAAATCTAAGAAGATCGAGTGCCCGATCATCTCCACCAAGTCTTTGACCGAGTCCAGTTGCGCCGACGGCGACGACGTATCCACCAGATACGTGTACCGGAACGGAGGATCGGCGTCCTCCATCGGCGGGATCTCGGCCTGATACTGGGCTGAGAACGTCGTCGATGGATCCGTGAAGTGGTTCAGCTCCATCAGCGCCGCGTAGGCGTTGGGCCGATTGTCCACCGCGACGGCTTCGGAGTTTGGCGGAATGCTGAACATCCCGACCATCTCCAGCATGCGCTGCGATTTGAATTTGTTGCGAACGGTATAGGCAAGGTCCAGGAACATGCCCGATCCCGTACCGCCGAGCATCGAGCCGACGATATAGACCGTCAGGCCCTCGCCGACTTGCAGCCCATTGCGGATCGCCGTTTCCTTGCTGGAGTCGCGCGTTACCTTCAGCATCTCTTCTTCGAGCTTGCGGGCGATGGTGGCGTAGTTCCAGAAGTACGCGAGGCGGCCGCGTGCACGCACCGCGCCGGCGCCCTGGTCGATATCGCCGGTCAGCACCCGGGCGTCGAGCCATGTGCGAAGATGCGGATGCTCGCGCAGGTTCTTGCGCAGATTGTCCACGCCGTGTACCGACGTATGGATCTTATCGGCGTTGTCTAAGTTGACCGCGTCATCATAGTCCGGATTCTTCGAGAAGATCGACTGATCCGTGTCCAGCAGCATAAATCCGACGATCGGGATCTTGTCCAGCGATTCGTATTTCTCGATCAGACGCTTGCGGACATCCAGCAAAATCTGATGCCCGGTGCCGCCGACGCCGATAATGATCGAGCGCGAAATTCCCCGAAGCCGGCCGTCGTCAGCCGTCGGCCCCGTCGTCGAAGCGGTTCCGGAAGGGACCGATATCGTCGGCGCGGGAGCCGGGGGCGTCGTCGGCGCGGGCGTTGTCGGAAGCGGTGGTGTCGTTGTGTCTGCCATAGGTTTTATTCTTGAATGGACTGAGAGAAATCGAAATCAATGTCCGAGCTTCTGCGTGCTAGTGGGCGGCTCCTGATAGTGCGGCGAAATCACCGACCGTACTTCCTCGCGTGCGTTCAGCGTCGCGTTGACCTCGGCGGCGATCTGCTGAATATTGGCCGAAAGTCCCTCGAAGTCGCCGCTTTCGTTCTGGCCGCTCAGCGCGTGATTTTCCAGGCTGACGTGCATCGTCTGGATTTGCGTCAGCACTTCTCCACGCGCCGCTTCCCGTCTGCGCTTCAGCGTGGCGAGCTGCTCCGCTAGGACCGCACTGGCGCGCAGAGTTTCCGCCTGCCTTCGCAGGCTGGCGGCGACGACTGGATCCGCTTCTTGACTTGCCTTTTCTTCCGCTTCGCTCGCCTGCTTGTGAATTTTCAGGGGCTTGTTGACTGGACCCGCCACCGGCTCCGCCGAGAGCTTCGTGACCAGATCGCCAATGTCGCGCAAGGCTTCATGAACGTTTCGCCGGGCGTCCACGCTGAGACCTTCTGTCTCAATCACGGAGCGCAGGATCACGGAATATCCAGCCTCCAGCGCCTCCGCGCCTGCGCCGATTGCTTCGGCCTCTGCGAGCGTGATCGGCGCTCGCCCGCCCGAGACGAGTCGCGGTTGATTTATCCTCTTGATCAGCAGTAGCGGCGCCAGAAAAAGGATCAGCCAACTCCCGGGCAATACATCGTGTCCCCACAGCACCATATTCCCGCTATGAAATATAAACAAGGCCAGGAAGATGGAAGCAAAGATGCGGAAATTTTTATTGTCTCGCTTCTTTCGGCGTTTCGTATTCTTGCCGCGCCAGGATTCGGCGGCAACAGCTTCTTCACGCAAGCGTATCAGCGTATCTCGGTGGGCGGCGTCTAGATCTTGTGGCCGAAGTTCCATATCAGATCTCAGGACCGCACAGACAGTGGCTGCCGGCTTTTACTTTCTTGTAAACAGCACGATCAAAATCGCTAGCGCGACTACGCCTCCAACCGCCATCATCAATCCGCCGTAGTTCGAGAAGAACAGGTAGAAGAATAGGGCGTATGAGGCGAGTACGCCGACGAGCAGCGCAACGCGGGAGGCGGCCGCCGGATCGCCGCGCTTGTTCGCGGCGCGCGTGCCGACATAGACCACAAACGGAAGGAATACCAGCGCCACAAGTGTCCCGACCAGGAAGATGATCCATTTCGTGAGCGGATTAAACGAGATGAACTCGTAATCGTCTTTTGGGTCGGCGGGCAGTCGCACGCTGCCTCCGGTGCTGGACACCGCCTCGAAGTGGTAGCGATACGTGCCGGAATTGGCGGGCGTATAGCTCCAGGTCACTGGAATGCCAACCGTGGCGTCGCCGCTCGGAATCGTCGCGGGGACAGTGACTTCACCGCCGGGCGTCTCCAGGATCATCTTCAGGGACGTCGGCGCGTCGCCCTCGGGCTGTGCATACTTGAGATTGACAACGTAGGTTCCCCCTTGCTGTACTTCCGCACGGATGGGGGGATTGTCGGCCGCTTCCAGCGTCGGCGGCTTGGCGGATGCCGGGAAGGCCAGAGTTAGCAGCAATGCGGCGATGCACGCAATTCGGGAGCAGACAAGTTTCAAAGAGACACGGCCTCCTGTGCCGACGAATTGGCGGACGCCTCGCAAAACAGCTTTGCAGGCTCGCCAATTATTGTGACACATAACGTGGGAATTGGTTGCAGGGTTTCTTGGGACGACTGGACTTCAGAAAATCTCTTCCTTGGGGTCGGCCACGCGGACCCGGTGCTCGCGCTCCGGAGCGGCGTCCGTCGCCGGAACCGACACGCGGATTTCGTCTCCGGTGCGCAGCGCCACCGAGTTTTCCAGGCGCGTTCCATTGTGATAGACCTTGACGGCGTCCCCGTCCTTCACGACGGGAGCCAGCGACAATCCGCCGCTCTTCCACTCGATGGCCGCCGCCGGCTTCGCGAGGCCCGACAGCGCGAATGTCTCGTCGCCCGGCCCGCCCGATCCCAGCGACCCGCCCAGCTGCACCTTCGCGCCGGGACGCAGCCGATAGTCCATCGGCCGGCCTTTGTCGCCGAGCTTCAGACGCAGCGGTTTAGGACTTCGCATCGCCGACATGACCGCGAAGGCGAGAATGGCTAAGGCAGCGATTACGCCGCCAATAATCATCGGCAGATTGCTTTGCGCTTTCTCGGGCGTGGCCGGCGTAACAATCGTCGTGGTGGTCGTCTGTGTCGCGTTATCATCAAGCTGATCCGGGCCGACAGGGAGTCGTTCAATTGGCCGTCCGCTCTCGGCGATGCCGACGCCGACACCGTACTCCGTCAGCTTGTCCGATGATTTTAACGAGCTGAGAAGCCCTTCATAGCCCCGGTTCTCCGAGGTGCTGGGATAAACCGTCAATCCCTTCAGTGTGTAATAACTCAAATACGCCGGATAGTTGGGATCGGTTTCAAGCGGCCGGTCGTTAAACGAATCCGTCAGCAGCACGACCACGCCGGGATGGGGCAGATCTTCTTCGATCGCCTTCAGCGCTTCGTGGTGCGGCTCCCGAATATTAGTGCCCTGGCCCGGGGCCGGTGTGGCGGGAATCTGATCGATCAGCGCCGCCGCATCGGCGGAGGTCGTGAGCGTTTTGTCGAATACCGTCTGCGCGCCGGTCCCAAAGCTCTTCAAAATGACCCGGTCGCCGGGAACGCATCCCTGGCGCAGCAGGGTCGCGGTCGCTGCCCGCTCGCGGCTGAATACGCCGCCGTGCTTGGTGCTGGCCGAGACGTCAAAGACAAACACCACCGTCTTGGGATGCACGGCTTTGATCTGCGCCGCAAACTGCGGCAGCGGCGGCTGCGAGACCGCCTCCTGCGCACGCGCGGCGATGGGCAGGGCGCAGAGGGCGGCGCACAGAGCAATATTGAGTTTTGTTCGCGAAATCAAGCGTTGGGTCTCCGCAGGAGAAGATTCGGCCGCCCTGCCCCCCAATCCGGGGGAGGAATTTGGCATTGGGTAATTTTATCGATATTGGCGTTTGGGCCAGCTTTTATTCACGGAGCCCCACGTGTTGGTTAATCCAATACAATCCCACGACAACCTCCTCCCCCAGGATTGGGGGCAGGGGGGCCGAATCTGCGGGATTGGACAAGGGCCGCTCCTAATGCAGCAGTACCGCCGCCGCTCCCACAATTCCTAAAATTCCGGCAATCAGCACCGGCGCACACCCCGTCGCGCTGGGAACCTGACCGGCGGGAACGTCTTTGACCACGCGGACGCGGACGTCGCAGTGCATTTCACGCCAAGCCATGCGGCTGCCCATTTCCGTCTTTTCTTCCACGCTGTTGACGAAGGTGATGACGGCTTTGTAATCACCTGCCGTCAGCGAGGTCGCGGAGACGGAGAAACCGAGGAACTGTGTGGCGCCCGGCTCGATCCAGAGCGGCTGAAATTCGCCCGGATAGGTCAGCCAGGACGGTGATGCGGCGGCCTTGTCGATCCGAATGCGCTCGGAACCGATATTTCGGACCCCGATATGCAGCACACCCTTTTGTCCATACCGAACTAAGCCGGGGTCGGGTTCCTGCGTGCAGGCGATCCCTCCGCCATCGAGCGCAGCGCCCGATGGCGGAAGAGGCGGCGGCGCGGGCTGTGAGGCGAACGGCGGCGGGGCGGAGTCGGGAGCGCCGGCGCTGGGCAAGCGCTCGGCGAGCGGCGGCGGAGCAGCCGTCGCTGCGGTCGCGATCCCCTTCACGGCGACTGGAACCGCGATCATCTGCTCGTGCCATGTGGCGCCGGACTTCGGTGCGGCGGTCTGCATGCCGCTATTGGATCGGATTTGAATATTCGCCCGGTAATCTCCCGGCTGGAGCCGCGCGCCCGAAAGCGTGAAGACCAGATCGATCTCGTCGTCTGGAGCCAGCACGAACGGCGTGAAGCGTGTATGGTAATTGAGCCAGACGGCGTCCGAGCCGACGGCTTCGATATGCAGTGGCGTGTCGCCCTCATTCCAGATGGTGAGCACGACCGCCGTGCCGGCGCCCGCGTTGATCACCGCCGTGGTGGGAGTGACCATGCAGACGATCTTTGCGCCGAGACGCCGGCCTTCCGCAGGCAGGCCGGCGGCGCCGAACCCCAGCAAGCCGGCCATACGGGTAATGGCGTCGAGCTTGTAGCGCAGTTCATCCGGTGTGGCGGTGGTCGCCTGCATCTCCGTCAGATTGCGCATCAGGCGCGTGCGCGCCTCCGCCCCGGCTTCGTCATCAGGGGAGCGCTCGGGTAGAAACTCTTTGTAAATTTCGCAAAGGGCATAGTAATCGGCGCGGGCGGTCGCGGCGCCGTTCGGCCCAAGCAGGGATGGCGGGGCGTAACGCGTGCCGGAGGCGCCCCGGCTTGTCCCGAAATCCGTCAGGTAACTCGCGCCGTCGCTGCCAATGACGATATTTTCGGGAGAGATCGAACCGTGGGGCGCGCCCATGCGATGGGCGTAGTCGAGGGTGTCGAGGACTGGATCCAGCAGGCCGCGCAGGCGGTCAAACGAGCGGTCCGCGCCGCTGGCGAGCGTCGCGCGCAGGCTGTGGCCGGGAATCCAGTCTCGGATGGTGTAAAGAGCGTCCGCGTCGATCAGCCAGCGGCGTGCGGGGGCGATGCGGGGGTGGCGCAGGCCAAGCGCCTGCGTCGCGCGTGTCTTGCCAAGCTCGCCCGTACGGCGCTTAATCAGCACCTGACGGTCGCCGCCTGCATCGCGCGCCCTCCAGCTGACGATTCCCGGACCGGTCGCGATAACTTCAGCGACGTCCTCAAACTGCGAGAGCACCCGATCCATGATCTTTTTAGTATACCCGTCCCGAAGGCGCGGCGCTCTTAACAAAGCGGGCGCTTTTTGTTCCATCCATCCCATTTGGGGCGATATCATT